>JAPHTU010000005.1 GCA_026196145.1 Gammaproteobacteria bacterium | reverse complement strand
GCATTTTAGCTATCTGCTCGGCGTTCAATACATTCTGCACACCACTCAGTTCAGGATCATCCTGCATGGAAGCAGCTTGTTCATCAAACTCATCAAGACTGAATATTTCATGGCGGGCACTCTTGTCAAGTTCGGCCTTTTTTTCTTCCTGCTTTTCGAAAAATGCCCTGACAGCTGCCACGTCAAACGAACCGGTTTCGGTAAACTTGTCTGGCGGTAGTGCAAGAGGGCCATCTTTCCCGACAACCTTTTGTTCAACAATCTCTTGTTCAACAACCTCTTGTTCGATAATTTCCTGCTCTATATAACCGAGCGCCCCAAGCTTGGCGAATGCGCGCACATATTTCTTTGCCTGCTTGAGATTGAGCTGACTTTTAACTTTATGCTGTTTTCCGGAAAACAGCTTGCCAGCAGTTTTAGAATCCACGCCAAACAGTTTCGCCAGCTTTTTCTGTACGTCCGACTGCTCGTGACCAGGCAACAGGTCACCTTCAAATACCACTTTATACAGAACATTAATCATTACGATATACCGTCCTATTCAATAATAAGTATTGCCAACCAGGGCACAATATTAAAGATAAACACCAGAATTTTAAACAGGCCTATGCCGGCATAATGTGTCACATCGAATTGTTGCTCAGTCAACTGAAAAAATCTCGAGTGCATACGATAGGTCCAGTCATGTGCCATGGTAATAAAGAAAAACCACCACAATAAAACGCTGTAATTGATAATAGCGCTCCACATCAGCACATCACGAACCTCACTCATTGACATCGCCTGCTCCCCTGTTGGTGCTTTCATTTCAAATACTGACCCGTAATACACTATACTTAGCCGAACGGATATCTTTTGTCGATAATTATTATTATAGTTTTATAATACAGAGATGGATCGCAACAGAAAACAGTCACTACTTGACGAGAAATCCAGCCTGGAAAAACGCCTGAAAGAAATCAATCAGGAATTAATCGGGGAAGACCGTCGTCATATCAGTAATCCGCGACTTTCAAGGCAGCATATCGAATCCGATAGCGATGAGATGCCAGACTCTGTTGATCGGGACTTAAGAGACTTTATTCTCGGCATGCTCACTGAAGTTGACTACATGCTGACCAATACTGCGATTTCCCACCTGTATGAGGCCAAACTTGATGAGAAACTGGAGCCCGCGCGCCTTGACAAGTTATCATATGATGAACTGAATCGTAAAAACATACTCAACACGACGGTATATGGCCTTACTCACCCTATACGCCTGTTCGAGGACCGTATTGTGCATGTAAAAAACATCTGGGTTTCATCCAGCTGGCCGGTAGGTGAGCGGGTTTTCCTGCCAACAACCGAAAGGCTCATCAATCTGCATTTTCTTGACTGGTATATTACAAGGCATGACAGCAAGCCTTTCAAATACCTTAAAAGCCCGGACATCTCCCGCTATATGGAAGAAATCATCAGTGAGCTTGAACTGGATGAAGCAATCAGGCCTCCCTATGATTCCATTCAGGCGAAAAAGGTAACCGTTAAGGAAATCGAATCAGCCAGGCAGATCGAAGAGGAGAAATTCTCCAATCTGGCATTTAGAATCCTGTCTGCACATCAGCAGGAAAAAAAGCACTTTGATCCATTACTTGATGCCAAAACGGATATGTCCTAGAGCATATTCTCCAGCAGTGATTTCCAGGCCGTATATTCAGCCGCATCGGTAAAATCCTTCTTCAGCGGCTCCGCCTGTTTTAGTAATGTCGGTAAAAATTCCGGCTCGGATTCTGCCTGCAACATGAGTTTCCTGAGCGCATCAGTATCCTCTACCGGGTAGTAACCACTATAGTCTTGCCCGAGTAGCCCGATTGATCCGACAATATCCGATGCCAGCACCGGCAGATCAGCGACCACCGCCTCCGAGATTACATTGGCCCCACCCTCCATACGGGAACTGAGTACCATGGCACGACTGCGTGCAAAGGCCTGGCGCACCTGCCAGTGTGGCAGCTCACCAAACCAGTGATAGCGCGGATTTATTTTCATTTCTTCAGTCGCCATTTTCGCCCATTCTTCGTTATGCGCCTTTCCGTAATGTAGTACGCGTATGCGGCTTGTATCCGGGAGGTCGCGTACGGCATAGGCGGAGCGCAACGGGTCTTTTTCATCCCGCAGATGTCCTGCGACACAGAAATCAAAGGTGGTTTTTCTTGGTGGTAAACGACGTGGCAGAGGGATTGCGGACTGCTTTATCACGCTCAGCTTGTCCCGGTATTCCTCAGGAATCGCCAGGTGTGCCAGATCATGTAATGCAACCAGATGGTCCGCGACTTGAATTGAATGCAGGGTGGGTTGCGGGTGTGAGTGTATAAAGCGATACAGGTCTGTGCCTGTCAGGGCGACGACCAACAGGCGGTCGGGGTATTGCTGATAAAAGTCGGCAATCGAATCTGCACTGCGCCAGGCATGCAGGGCAACCATCATATCGGCAGGACGCCTATCCCATGTCACATCAACTTCAACACGGTGTCCTAACTGGCGAAGAATACGCTCCCAGCGTACCGCAGTAGCGCGGTTGCCTGCCAGTGAACGCTTGCCAGCGGGGGTGACCATGAAAATTTTCATATTGAATATGCGTTAGATGCTGTTATTGTCGTTATCAATATAGTTTTAACCATAACAGGCTATGCACGCTATTACGAAACAAGATTTAATCGCCCAGTTACGGGATGCACGCCGGCGTACATTGCAATTGGTCGATGGTCTGAATCATGAACAGCTCATGGGACCGAAAAACCTGGCCACCATCAATCCGCTACCGTGGGAAATTGGCCATACCGCCTATTTCCATGAACTCTGGTGCCTGCGACACCGGCATCAACTGGATTCATTTCTGGATGATGCCGATTCACTCTATGATTCCATCAACATCAACCACGATGATCGCTGGGACCTGCCGATTCCACCGATGAAAGATATCTATGACTATATGAACACGGTCATTAATCGGGAGATCGAGTTACTTGAAGCTGAAGACGGATCTCCTGAAGCGCTGTACCTGTATCGCTATGCGCTGTTTCATGAAGACATGCATACCGAGGCATTCACCTACACACGCCAGACCCTGGGCCACCCTGCACCCTCGCTTGATCCAGCACCTCGACAGGCAACGCCCGCCGGCCCATTAGAGGGTGATGCACATGTCCCTGCCTGTGAATACCTGCTAGGCGCCAGACCAGAAGACGGTTTTTGCTTTGATAATGAAAAGTGGGCGCATCCGGTTACTGTTGATGCCTTTGATATTGCGCGCGCTCCGGTCACCAATACACAGTACCTGGAGTTTGTAGAGGCAGGCGGCTACAGCAATGCCGATTACTGGGATGAAGACGGCTGGCAATGGCGAAACCAACGTCAACTTGATCATCCGGTTTACTGGCGCAGTCAGGGCCAGCAATGGCAGCAACGTCGATTCGATCAGTGGCATCCACTGGCTGAACATCAACCGGTTATCCATGTAAGCTGGCATGAAGCAAACGCATGGTGTCGCTGGGCGGGCCGACGCCTGCCAACAGAGGCCGAGTGGGAACTGGCTGCCTCAGGTATCGATAAAAATACCTACCCCTGGGGTGAGGAACTGCCAACTGATGAGCGAGCCAACATGGACAGCAATGTACTGGGATGTATTGACGTTGCTGCCTTGCCAGATAGCGATAGCGTGTATGGCTGCAGACAGATGCTCGGTAATGTCTGGGAATGGACAGACACCACCTTCCGTCCCTTTGCCGAGTTCACACCGGATATGTACGCCGACTACTCCCAACCACTATTTAATACTACCAAGGTCCTTCGTGGTGGTGCCTGGGCGACCCGTTCACGCATGATCCGCAATACCTGGCGTAATTATTACGGACCGGACCGGAATGATGTATTCGCGGGATTTAGAACCTGCTCGTTATAGCGCATTTGGATTATCGTAAATAGATAATTCAGAACCTCGCCTGCACATAAAAGTTGAATGTAGGGTCATCCTCTCCGTCATCACGGCTACTGGTCGGGATGCCAACCAGCAGGCGTGCAGATACCGAATCCCCAAGGTTGATATCCAGACCACCACCAACACTGGTGATATAATCATCACTGTTTATTTTCTCACCATTACCCTTGAACGGGATAGCACTACCATGGTCCAGAAACACCAGTCCCCGGCTATTGCCTCCCAGGATTTCACCCAGACGACCACCCAGCGAACGCGACAGTTCCACACTGGCCATATAGCCATCATCACCAATCAGCAGGCCCTCCGGGTAGCCCCGCACCGTTGACATACCACCCACCTGAAATTGTTCGGATGAAGGCAACAGCTCAGAGTCACTCCACTGCCCGCTAAAACGCAACGTCGCCAGCCAGTGGGTGTAAAACTTCCGGTTATAACTATAGTCCACGTTGACTTTAAAAAATGACTGGGGATTGGTCCATGATTCATCAGCGGCGGTCCCGATAATACGGGCATAACTAACGCTTGATGGTGAATAGGCCTGCCAGCTGGCGCCGAAATAAATCGAGTTCACATCCGTATCAAACAGGGTGACGCCACTGAAATGAGTTTGTGACTGCTTTGTGTTTGCCCCCATCAAACCGTACAACACACTGTCCTCACTCACCCTGAGCGGGTGTGACAAACCAATGCCCAAGTTGTAGGAATCACCTGTTATGTCCAGCGGCTCCAGCGGACCATCTATTATTTCAATCTCGTTATAGTCGGCATTTAGGCTAATACTGCTGCCCAGACTATTGATGGGGAACTGATAGCCTGCATAGATAGACTTGGTCCCCTCGGCCGTGTAGCCACCCAGAGTCAACCGATCCCTCTTACCCGTCACACTATGGTTAACATGATTAAATCCCACACGATACAGACCAACATCATCGGTACCGGCATTATCAGAGAACAGGATGGTTTGCTTTTGTTCCGGCTCTGTAATATCCAGCAGATAATCCGTCTCACCAACTTTTTCTCCTGGCTTGAGTGCAGCTCTTGCCTGTATGTCACTCAGCAACATAAGCTTCCTGAGTTTATTTTCCAGCCGTTGTATCTGCACCAGATCGCCTTCTTTAACGTCCACCCAGTCTAGAATAAAACCATCATTGGTCGTCTTGTTTCCATCTATCTTTACCTGACCAATACGACCTTCAATCAACTTGATCTTAACCACGCCGCCTGTGAGCTTTTGTGATGGCAGTATGGCCTTTGCCGCCAGATATCCCTTCAGTCGGTATAACTCATTAAACTCAGCAACAATATTATTCAGTTCACTGATCGTAATAATACGACCGACGTGGTCTTTTATGATTGTCTCGATATCCTGCTCAGTCAGGATAGAAGATTCGTCAGTGACAATGCCATTAAGCTGAAACTTGATCTGGGACTCAGCTGGTTTTTTATCATCCTCCAGCAGGTCATCAATAATAATCTCGGGCTCAACCCGTTCTGAACCCCTGAATTCCTCCTGCTGCTGCAGTTGCTCACGATATTCCTGTGACTGCTGCAAGCGACCACTGACCGCGCCGGCCGAGTTGCGTGCAGCCAGAACAGGATTGATGATAAAACCCTGCAAACATAACACTGCAGCACAATACCAGGCTGTTGATTTATTTAGTTGCATGGATGTGTTTTTATAATTCTTTTGAGTTTATGGCTGCCCAGATAACCGGGCTAACTTTAGCCACTCATCATCCTGAGAATCATGGTTAAACACCTGATCATCCGTAGTCTTAAATAGCAGTTGAGGATCGTAGATAATAGTTCCCTCACCTGTCACATCAAAAAACTCTGAAAACTCATTAATCAGATTCAGCGAAGGCGTTATTGTCCCATCCTCGAGCAGTAGATCTGATGCATTAATTTGCTGGGCATTACGTTTTTCCCCAAGACGTGACAGGCTATTTTCAGTACTGAAGGCATTCACGATAAAATCGGGTCGATAATGAACAATCAATGCGTTGGTAAAAGCCAGATTAGATGACGATGATAGCAACAGGTTCACCGGCACACTGCCATCCAGCTGGATATCCGCCTCCGGATGAAATTTTGGTGGGCCCTCGTCAATAACGATGGTATAGGCAGGCGTTGTGATTGTTGCCAGTCCGGATACCTGCAGACCCGTCAGTTCAATCTTGTCCCCGGTGAAATGCAGTTTCAGGTCTTCGACATTGATTTGCTCATAAAACTCACCGATCAGGGAATGAGTGACAATATTAATATCATCAGCCACGCCACCATCATTGCCACTTAAATTCAGCCTGAGCTTGTCAACAGTCCCAGTATGCTGAACATTCGGCAGATCCATATAATCAGCATTGGCCTGCAGGCGTGTTTTGACGAACAGATCGGTGATATTCAACTGACCGGACTCGGATTCAACGGCAAACGTAGCAGAATCTGCATTGACGGTATTAATATTCAGTGCATCCCCGGATACACCGACATTGACGTCACCCGTGGTCGTGATCTGGTTAAAATAACCACTGCCATCCGATACCTTGATAACGATTGGCCCGCTATCTGTACTCATGCTGGTAGATACCAGGTCTCCCGGGCGTTCTTCATAATAGATACCGGTGGCCGCAGCAATATTGACTTCACCGTTTGAATCACCAACGACATAACGATTTGCTGCACCGACCTGACCGGTGGTTGCGGTCATAGTGAAGTTGTTACCTTCCAGCATGACCTCGTTATCACTGCGAATATTGCGTATATCCACACCGGCTGTCAGATCGGTGTCAAAACCTGTTGCCTGAAGCTGGTTGAGGTAGATACTGCTACCGGCATTCATGGCAACGTTACCACCTGCACGTACATAGCCGCTAATAGTGATATCACCATTCTCTGCATTTACGTCTACCGCACCGTCTGCATCAAGCTGGTCAAATGCGATATCGAGTCCGGCCTGCAGGTCTGCGCCATTATCTACCGCAATATTACCTTGCAGGTCCATGCTGACACTGGCAGTCAGTGACAGTCCGTTTGTACTGTTAGTAATATCGATATCGCCCTGACCAAGCAGGTCACCACTACGCACCTCGATATCTACGTCGCCACCGGCATCGATATCTCCCAACGTCAGACCACGGTCAGGCGACAGGATACTCAGGGCGTTGCCAGTACCACCTGTGATATCCGCCGTGAGCAAACCGTCACTGTCCAGTGCTACATCAAGATAGTTAGAGACATCACCAGCAGCTATATCGGCGACCAGGTGTAGCGAATGACTGCGAATATTAATGTCGTCGGTATTTAGCACATCAAAGATAGACGAGCCGCTCAGATGAATATGCCCCGGTGCATACAGTGTTTCAACCAGCAAATCATTGTTTGATGCAATGTAGATATCCTGGCCACTACGTGCTGTCAGTGGTGTATTGCCCAGGCTCTTGATCTGTAATGGCGCAACAGCACTGCCAATATTACCCAGCGCTGCCTCCAGTAAAAAGTCCGTACCGGCAATATTATCGACCCCTGACGTGGCGGCATTATAAATTCCCTGCCCTGTCTTAATCTCGACCGTCTGTCCAGCGGCGATCTGATCGACATTAAGATCAACCTCTGAGCCAAGGAAGATATGGTCGCCTGCAACAATATTAATTGCACCAGTGGCATCAACATCAATATCTTCACGCAGGGCGATATGAATTTCTGTTTCTGTGGTGGTAACGTCATCACTCTCGGCAGCAGCAAGCGCAATCTTCTGGGCGTCTGTTAATACCACCACATCCGGCGTCATGTCGATCACCACTTCACCCGTCGCAATACCCAGACCACCGGCAGCGACAAGCTCGACATTAATACCCTTAACATTGGCATCTTCTATCCTGGCTTCGGTATCCGAGGTCTCTTTCAGTACACCCTCGGCAATGCCATAGGTCAGTTGATCATCTGACCACACCGAACCATCGGATATCTCTTTACGTTCCGCGACGTTTGCAATATAGACAAAGCCGCTGTCATAGGCATTACCCAGTCCACCAAAATCACCGTGCAGGGCATGATAATTATCTGTGCGCTGCTGTTGCATATTATTGATGTCGCTACTCGTCAGTCCCTGCTCCAGCAGGACCTGGCGTTCCTCTGCACTGATGGTAACCACAAAACCGGTGTCATAGACAGAAGGATCTGACTGCAACTGGCGATAGCGCCAGTACAGGTGATAATCACTGGTGCGTGTATTCTCAAAGGCCATGATGGTTTCAGCGGCATTGGTCTCCTCATCCTGGCCAACAATGCCTCGTAGTTTCATCTCATCCCACAGGGCCAGCAGTTCCTGTTCGGTCTGTACATCACTCTGTTCGGATGTATTGGCATCGAGAATACTGCCACCGGGCACAGTAATGGAGACATCACCTCCCTCGGCAATTGCGCTCACCAGCCGCAGGTCACCGCTGACCTCCTGCAGATAGATGCCGGTCGATGCCTGCGCCGTCAGACTGTGATTATCACCCGCACCGGTATCAATCGAAACGATATTACCCGACAGACCGATGCTGCCCTGTTCGGAGGTCAGGTTGATGGTATTACCACGAATCAGCGAGGCAGTGTTAAACGGCAGGATATTGTTGTCAGCATCCAGACTGACATTGCCGTTGCCGGTCGTCAGCCGCTTGTAATGAAACTGCTCACCGCTGTCGACGATGTTGATATCACCTGCAATACTATTAACATCAATCAGGCCGCCATTAAGTCTTGTGCGTACCGCATTGTCGGCACCGATGCCGCTCTGCGCCAGAAGGTTAATATCCCTGCCACTGACCACTGCGGTGTTACTGAGCTGGCGTATGGCGCCCTGGGTTTCCACATGGGTCAGGGCATTGCGGTTACTGAGCGGGCCGTTGATCAACACATCACCGGCTGAACGTACATTCAGCAGACCGCTGTCATAGCCACTGAACTCGATGCCGATCGCATGGTCCGCCTTGACGATATGCTGGTGATAGGTTTCTACGGTGTAATGGCGATCATAGACATCGGCCCAATAAATATTGCTATATCGTGGACTGTAAAACTCATTGTAAAAACTTCCAGTCGTCTTTTCGTATTCCCAATCCTGAGTAACCACCGGTGCCTTGTCGCTGACCCGGTAGGCGTAATTCAAGCCGGACGAAAATTGAGCCGGGGTATCACTCACACCCAGTACTATGCCGTCGGGGTCATCCACCGTGCCGCGGGAAGCGATCCCAGTATAGAAACTGCCTGCTCCAGTATTGCTATACCAATAACTATCTACGTTCTGCCAACCCACACTTAGATTATTGTCATTCCTCCTGTAATCCCAGTAGAAATTAGATTCATTAAAAGAACCGTCACCTATCGGTAACGGTCGACCATTGCATATTGAAGAATCCAGGCAATACCAGGCCATTTCACTAATAATTTCACCAGCTGTCCCATACCAATCGTTACCAAATAACCAGAAATCATGTCCGTACGCGGTATCCAGCCCATTGATGTTCCCATCTCTATGAGTGACATCCAAAGCTGCGTACTGCTCATAGTTGGTTGTCTGCCTGTTTGACCAGCTGTAGGACAGGTTGGCCAACGGCGAGTACGCATCGGTGGATACACCAGCAATACCCGTGCGTACCAGGCGATTGGCTTCCCCGTACTGGTCAACGGTCTCATTATCGAATACTGCAATCTGGTTACCCAGGCGCTTGTAGATCGTCGTCAGCGGCTTGTCTGCCGAGTTGCGGAAACTGGTATCGGTAATCTTGATCGTACCCTCGACGCCAACACCGGCATCCAGTGCATTCACGACCAGGTCAAGGCCACTATCGTTGTTGACGTTGATGCGACCGTAGCCGTCCAGTACCTTCAGCTTGCCGCCACCGGTACTAATGATCTGACCGTATAGCTGCATGTAACCACCCTGGACTTTGGCTTCTTCCAGTTCGATGCGGTCCTCCGCGGCATTGTAGTAGGCCACGATATTACTGTCGGTATTGATCTGGTAATAGGCATCGGGCGCCTCACCGGCCGCCAGCTTATCCTGGTAGTCCTGTTGCGCCCATGCCAGTGTATTAAAACCGCTGGCCTCGCTCTGGTAGTCCTCATAGACTTCAGGGTTGGCACTGATATCAATATCAAAGTCTGCGATACCGCTTTGCACCAGGCCATTGATATTGAGTATCTTGGCACTGGCATAGATATTATTGGCCGCGATCACGGTGCCACCGGTATCCAGATCCACGTTCAGGTAGCGTGCCACCCGGTTGCGCTCTGATTGATTAACTATCTCGTTCAACAGGGCCTGCGGTGCGCCACCCAGGTGACGGGCGCCGTCGACGTAACTGAGTACGATGTCTTTGCCGGCCTGGATGTCCAGCGTATCGGCCAGCAGGTTGCCGTTGATATTGACACTACCGGCCTTGTTGTAAAGCTCTATGGTACCTTCCAGGTTATAGATATCGCCGGCAATAAACAGGTCCGGCGCCAAATGGTTTGGATCATTGCCCGGTGCGTTGGGGTTATAGGTATTTTCAACGTGGATCAGCGACTGCGCGGAATTAGATGCCGTGATGATGCTGCTGAAGCTCGCACCGCCACCGATGTCTGCATTGCTGGCCACACGGCGGCCATTGAATGTAATCGCGCCGCCATTGTGTTCCGGTATGGTCAACCAGTCTGTCTGCACGAAGGCCGGGCTGTGGTTGATAATCTGGATCAGGGCATCACCGGGTGCCTCCAGCGTGCCGCTGCCGCTCAGGTAATTACCTCCAACCTCGATATTTCCGGACTGCGCCCAGATGCCGTCAATGTAAAAGATATCAACCGTATCATTGACACCACTCAGTGCGTTCTTCTGCACGGTCAGGCGATCAATTTCTGCCTGGTAAGCGGCACCGACATCCGGGAACTCAACGATGAAGGCATCCCGGTACTGGGTATATAGATCAATGTCCTGCTGGATCTTGTCGCTCAGGTCTTCGGTGGACAGCGTATAGGTAATACCCTCACTAAGCCCGAAAGGGTCATTCAGATCGATGCTGCCGTCCTTGCGAATCGTCAGGTACTGCTTGTTCTGCGTACCTGCCCTGACAATGCCGTTATTGGTCACACCAGCCGAACCGGAGTTACTGGATGAGCCGCCGGTCTTTTCGATAGAGACGCTGTCACCACCGAACAGTTTACTGAAGAAGGTCGCGATCTCTGACAGTATGACATCCTTGATGACACCATCGCCATCAACACTGCTACTGCCGTTGCTGGCAAGCAGGTGGACATCCCTGACCGCCGCCACACGGGAACCGCCATCAAGAGTGATGCGGTTGGCCTGCGTCAGTTTGGCATCGGCCTTCGGCTTTTGCGAGATCGGGATCAGTGTGTTGTTCCAGCCGCGGGTATCGGCATCGACATTAAACCGGTTGGAGTGCCCCTGCCGGTTGCGACCACTCAACAGGTAGATATCACCGGCTGCTCGCAGGTCGGCGCCGGGCTTCAGGTGCACATCGTTGTTAGCATCAACGCGGGCCAGCGTTTCACCCGCAGGCACGCCGGCCACCCCATAGGTCTTCACCCGTACCATGGCGTCGACATCGGCCGTGCTATGTGTTGCCAGCGACAGGTCGCCGACGCTGTACAGGTCGGCATTACCTATCTCGATCCGCGTATCGTTGACATCGTTGTAGATCTTGCTAACGCCCTTCGCAACTGCGACCGCACCGCCGCTATCGACCTTGACAGAGTCATCGGCATCGACATCGTTATATACGTCCAGGCTGAGATTACCCTGTGGATCCCTCGGGTCACCAATCACAGACAGGCTGCTACCGTCGCCAATGGTCAGGCGACTCACCAGGTCGATATCGGTAATGCTTTTTGCTGCCGGGGCATCCACCACACCGCCAGAGCCGGTGATGATGTTGGTACCGTAATGGGTCTTGTTGACCTTGTTGACTACATCGACATCGATACTGGTTGCGGTGATATCCAGGCCAGCACCGATATTGGCTGACACCACGGAACTGCTGTCGTTGTCGATAAAGCCGCCACTACCACCAAACACGGAACCAAAATAGGCGTCAGCCCTGCTATCGAAGTTGCTGGTATGGTTCGCCTCAATAGTCAGGTTACCAACATTGATATCTCTGTTCGCCACACCGTTGGCTATATAGGCCTGAGTATCATTGACTGTATCGGTATAGGCCTTGACAGATGCACCACCAATAAGACCACCGGCCCCGGATATGGCCTTTGAAAAGTTAGTATCTGTACCGCCGGCGTACAGTCCCAGGTCACCACCCTCGATATCGACACCGGTCCCCAGGAATGCAGAAACACTGCTATCTGATTCAGCGTTCGAGGTATTAAATCCCAACGCGAGGATACCGCCATTATAACCGTCGGACTGCGCATACTGACGGCTGTTACCCACGGCATTGACCGATGTCTTGCCCGAGATAGTGAGCGTGCTGTTATTGCCGACATAACTCTCGACATTGACCAGGCTACGGGCATCGGATCGGGTGGCATCGACACCCAATATCAGGCCACCACCTGCCGCATAGGAAATCGCCTTCGCCGTGTCCGCACTGGAAGGCCTGGCTGCACTGGCACTGATAGACAGGTTGTTGACGGTGACCGTATTATTGCCTGCCAGGTAAGCGGCAACTGTCGGCCGTGCGGTTGCGAAGGCATTAGACACCCCTACCCTGTCACCCAATGACGCGTTTACACCCTCAGCTTTTGCAGTTACCTGTGGCGTTGCCCTGGCCGCCACCTTCAACTCGCCCTCGTCTAAAGTAAAGCTTGTACCTGAGGCCGTTGCCGCAGACACATCCGAACGGTCCTCTGCTCGTGCGTCAGCACCTACGCCGCTAGCGAAAACACCTCCAGCTGCGGCTTGAGTTAAAGCATATACCTTGCCATGACTGTCAGCTTCTATACTGGCATTACCCGCCGTCACGCTGTCTGAAATACTGGCATTGACATCACTCTGCTTGATGGAACGGGCAACAACTGCACCTGCGGTTGCAGCACCCAGTTGCGCGCCCCATGACTCGGCATTAATACGACTATTATCATGGGCAATAACCTTGGCCGTGCCGCTGCCCGCATTAACTGTACCTGCCAGTCCTGCATTGACTATGTTATCGACCGTAGCATGGGTAACCGCAGCACCCAGACCAACAATACCCAGAGATCCTGCCCATGCCTCTATATCTATAGCATCAGCGCTATCATCACCCGCTGTTGCCGAGATCGTGATATCAACCGCTGTCAAAATATCGCTACTGTCATCGACCAGCGCATTGATGTTCGCACTCAGGCGTGCCGTTGTTACTGCCCCGCCGATACCCAGTAGTCCGCCACCACCGGTACCGGTAATGGCACGAATCTTACTGATATCGCTGGCGCTGACTGTCAGGCTACCGGCATCAACGGTTACATTACTGCCTATTGTTGCGCCTGTCTGGTATTGCAACTGGCCGGCATCATCACCCTTGGCGATATCCTTCACATCTCCTTTTGCACCATTGTTCAGACGATCACGTTCAGCAGAAGTCACTACCGTATCATCGGCACCCTGTAGCGATTCGAAGCGGTCTCCCTTGGTAAAGTCATCTACTTTTGACAGGGAGCCACTACCGTCCTTGTCGAGTTCCTTACCATCCTCGGTCGTCAGGTTGTCACCGATCAGGTTGACATTGGCGCCACCACCGATACCTGCCCCACCCACGCCCACCATCACGGCTAGGGAATCAATATCACTGGCGCTATCTGCCGTAATATCCAGTGCACCACTGGTATAAACGGCGCTGTCCGACAGGTCGGCAATGGTACGACTCTTCAGCACATTGACCACGGCACCGGCCCCAAAACCCGCCTTTACACCACCAGCACCAGCGCCGGCACGATTAAAGATATCGACTTCATTGCTGGCCGCTATGGTCACGCTGCCTGCATAATCTGCGCGATCACCGATGTCTGTTTTTTCTACCGTTGCCTCTGTGGTACTGGTAACTATATTGACAACGACCGCTCCTGCTACACCAACCGCACCGGCACCTGCGGCGCCGATTGCATAGTTATTGATGGCCGAACTCGATGTCGCCAGCACCCTGATATCACCACCCGTCACGCTCAGGTCACTGCGACCACCATTACCCTTGATATAGGCGCGCGTCGTGCTGTTATTGAGGCCAACAGAAAAAGCGCCGCCGACAGCACCAACTCCGCTGAAAGCCGCACCGCCGGCTACCAGGTACATATCATCTTCGCTATCCGCCTCTACCGTCAGCGAACCAGCATCCAGATCAACATTAATCAACCCGGCCTCGGTTACACTCTGGAACTGTGCCAAAACACCCGTGCCTGCAAATGCAGCTCCAACACCGCCAGCCCCACCAACGGCCAGCGATGAAATGCCCTGTGTGGCTAATGCATTGACATTGACCGCACCCAGGCTATTGATCGTACTGCCCGTTGCATAGGCATAGGTTGTCCTGGCAATGGTCGCAAAATCTCCGGCTATACCGATACCGGCTGTACCGCCTGCTACATTACCAACAAAGCTGTTAACGTAAGCGTGGTTTGAGGCATTGATATCAACCTGCTGGGTCAACCCTGAACCCACCAGGTCACCATTAATCGTTGCACCCAGTACATAGGCCT
>JAPHTU010000149.1 GCA_026196145.1 Gammaproteobacteria bacterium | reverse complement strand
GTTAGCTGTACAAGGAATTAGTATGAATTGGTTAGAAATGACTGATAAAGAAATAATGGACATCGCCAGTCCAATCATGGACAACCTTATGGACGCGTCCACAAACATTGATCATCAGCAGCATGTAAGGGATTTTAGCGACAAGCTAAAATCAATCGTAACTAAAGAAAACCTTGAGAAACAGTGTAAAGAATATCAAAAAGAGCTTGGTTTTTTCTCTACACGAGAACTTGTGGGTATATTCAAAAAAGAAACTGATGTCCGAGTTTTCTGGAAACAGTGGTATACAAAATCAAAAAATGAATTTGTTGCCTTTATTCATTTAGTTGAAAGCAATGGTCGGGTAGAGGTTGTAAATGTCTCTGTTTCTTAAGCAAGCAACAGCTAACAAGGCGCTCAAGTCAGGGACGGTCAAGAGGCTATCGCCTTTTGCCGCCCCTTAGCTTAATCGTTGGGCAATAAAATAGGGTATCCACCATAAGGCGAACACCCAGTTTTAAGCACTAGATGATAAATGATTATTTCAGTGCATCCATATCAGCACCAAAATTGATATGAAATGTTGCACCATCCAATACGAGAGCTGGCACAGACTTGACACCAGCTGTTTCAGCTTCTTGTATGCGAGACTTACTTTCACCGAGATGCACTATTTCTACATCATATTTTGCAGGATCAAGAGCATTTGCTACATTTTGTTCTGCTGCTACACACGCAGGACAACCAGCGTGATAAAAAATTGCTTTAGTACTCATGGTTTTACTCCTAAATGAATTTGAGTTATAAGAGCCAATTCAGCTGACACAAGATAATTGTAAGTGTTTTTCAACTTCCTAAAAGTAGGCACATTTTGGTTACATAGGAACTTACTGGTGTAAAATGATGATTATGCAGAATAAAAATAATACTCGAAAAACAGAGAAACCAGTCTACCGTCAGCTTGAAGAGGTGATTGGCTGCAAATGGTCAGTGTCTGTTTTGAAAGCAGTCGCAGACAATATTACTCGCCCTGGGAAATTGGAGCGCCACATAGATGGAATTTCAAAAAAAGTTCTTTCTGAGAGACTGCGTAAATTAACCGACTATGGCTTACTGCAAAAACATGCTTATGCAGAAGTACCTCCAAGAACAGAATATTCTCTTACAGAAAACGGTAAAAAGTTAATTCTAATAATTGAGCAGGTTAAAAATTTAGACATGGAAATAAAAAATGCCTAACAATGCGCTGCATCTGACCGGTCAATACGCCGCGCCGCTTCGCGGCGCTTTGTGTTGCCCGTCAGTTGAGCTTAAGCGTTAGGCGTCTTAGCAACAATTAAATAATGGACCAAGATCGAGCTATAGACCTTTACCTTACCCTAACCGATGCAATTCATAATTATTGGCTAGGTTTTGGAGCGGTCACCGTCTTGTTTATAGGTTGGCTCTTGTACAAACCTACCCCACTTTTGCCAATGCATAGAATTGGTTTGACGATTGGTTGGTTTGGAGCAACCGGATATCTGGGGTCGAGCTTAATGAATCGCTATAACCTGCTCGCAGCATTATCACGAGATATCGTAAAAATGGTAAATAAAAGTGAGTTCTTACAATCGATTTCTGAGTTAGGCCCAATATATCAGCACTATGAAACCATTGTCTGGTCTTCATTTGGTTTCATTTCAGTGGGCGCAATGATATTGATTTGGACTAATATAGCCTCAAAATGATAATGCATTTAGTTGTATCGACGCCTAACAAGCGCATCAAGGTCGTTCGCTATCGCTCACTGGGGTGCTCCGCTTCGCGCCCCTTATGCAAGACGTTGGGCATACGAAATACAAGGGGTAGCTATGAATAAAAAATTAACACCATTTTTATTAAGTGCTGCGTTAATCACTTTTCCAAATATCTCATATGCACTTCGGTGTGGTAATGAGCTTGCTAATGTTGGTGATTTAAAACATGAAGTCCTTTTGGCTTGCGGTAAGCCAAAATCAAAAGAAATTATCGGATATATTGATAAAGAAAAAGATGGTGACCGTATTAGAGTTATGAAATTAGAGGAATGGATTATCAAAATAAATAACTTTTACTACAGCCTTATCTTTGAAGGAAATAAATTAATAAAAATTGAATCAGCAGGAAAAGATATAAAATAATAAAATACCTAACAAGGAGATTAACTTCGCGTGTTACACAAGCCGGGCGCCAAAAACCGGCGCCAGTTATTAAAGTCGTTCGCCGACAAAAGAGGAGTTATTGATGATCGAACCAACAAGCTCATTTCCCGTATTTATCGTTAAGGATCTCGATGCTGCGAAATCCTTCTATACAGGGAACCTTGGCTTTGATGTTGTTTTTTCGGGTGATTGGTACATTCACCTGGTTTCGAAGTCGGGCGTTCAAGTAGGTTTTCTGTTACCAGGTCAGCCCACTCAACCACCAATATTTCAAAAATCATATATTGGAGAAGGCGTTGTTTTTAGCCTGGAAGTAGAAGACGCAGATACAGCTTTCGAAATAGCTAAATCGAAATCGCTTG
>JAPHTU010000115.1 GCA_026196145.1 Gammaproteobacteria bacterium | reverse complement strand
TTTATGGGGTGACCTGTAAGGCCACCATCAGTTATCAGGCCGCTGGCGCCTCTTCAGCAAACAGGCCATACTGGCTCATTAGCATTTCTTCCAATGCATCCAGGTTAGGGATAGTCGTTGGTTCCCCGTCAATGAGCACCTCGTTAAGAATAACGGGTGAAGACGAAGCAGCATTTTCTACCGCAGCCATATTTTCACCGGAGACTCGCGCAGGGCGTGGAATACCGGCAAGTGTAATTGCGTAAAATGGCATTTTGTCTATATTGTTAATCGACTTCAGTACCAGCAGCCTTGGATTTTCTATCGGGCGATATTGCTGATTTGCCGCCACTTCGAACGAAATGGCAGGGATAATCCGTTTCTGCCATACGGCGGTTCCTTGCAACCAGGTCGGCGCATTACTGATGGGTGAGATTTCAGCGCCTGTTACGATCTGCACAATCATGCTATCGGGTAAAATCAGCCTGATAGCCTGAAGCGGGATCAATAAACCACGTACCTGTTTTGCTTCTCCAGCCATTAATGAGTTCGCCTTTCCTCTAGCACCTGATTAATATTATCCAGCAAGTCCAGTTCCTGGTAGGGCTTGCCAAGGTAACGATCCACACCGATCGCCTCTGCTCGTTCACGATGTTTCTCACCCGTTCTTGATGTAATCATCACAATAGGAACATTCTGATACCTGGCATCATTACGCATATGGGTTGCCAGCTCATATCCATCCATACGCGGCATTTCTACATCAAGTAGCATGACATCCGGCACGGTTTCCTCGAGTTTGGCAACTGCATCAACGCCATCTTTAGCTGTTACCACTTCCATTTCATGTCGTTCAAGTAAACGTGTGGTAACACGTCGCACAGTAATTGAGTCATCAACCACCATAACAGTCAGCTTGACGCTCTTAGGTGTTTCGATAACCTGAACCTGACGGGTTTCCGACATACCATGCTCGGCCCCTACCATACGCACTAACGCTGGCACATCCAGAATCAATGCCACGCGACCGTCGCCAAGGATTGTCCCCCCGGCCATGCCGCTTACCGAGCTGACCTGGGCGCCCAGGGATTTCACCACGATTTCATGGTTGCCCAACAGTTCATCAATATAAAATCCGACACGGTGACCGCCTGCACGTACCAGTATGATAGCCGGTTTTTTCTCATCAGCTCCTTCAAACTTGGCAGGTCTGCCAAGCAGTCTACCCAGTGATGACAACTGATAATCATCTCCACCATAGGCATAACTACTATCCTTGTCGCTAATCAGTTGTTCGGCTTCCTCCCTACCAATACGTGATACACCTTCAATACTGTTCAGCGGTATCGCATACAGGTCATTAGCCACACCGACCAGTAGTGCTTGTGTGATTGACAGGGTAAACGGTAACCGTACTGTAATTTCTGCACCCCGCTCTATCACTGATTCGATATGCACGGAGCCATTCAGCTGCCTGATTTCATTGTTGACCACGTCCATGCCAACTCCACGGCCGGAAATCTGACTCACTGAATCAGCCGTGCTAAAACCCGGTGTCATTACCAGCTGCATAACTTCATCATCTGTCATATCAGCATTTTCAACAATCAGGCCTTTCGATTCTGCCTTTTTGCGAATCGCCCGAGTATCAAGTCCGGCGCCGTCATCGGCCACCTGGATCACGATTTCACCACCTTCTCTTCTTACCGATACGGTAATCGTACCCGTTTCCGGTTTCCCCCGGCTTTTTCGAACTTCAGGTAACTCAATACCATGTGCTATGGAGTTACGTAGCATATGTTCCAGTGGCGCAACCATGCGATCCAGCACATGCCGGTCCATCTCTTCATTGGCACCCTGTATTTTCAACTCAGCCTGCTTGCCTAATTGCTGACAGGTTTGTCGTGTAATACGGCGCAGCCGTGACGCCATGGTTGCAGCGAAAGGCACAACACGCGCCTGCATTAACCGGTCCTGCAATTCTGAATTGACACGTCCCTGTTGTAATAACAACAATTCAGAATCTCTGGTCAATCCACCCAGCATATCCTGCAGACTGTTGAGGTCACCCACACTCTCCACCAGGCTTCGTGAAAGCTGTTGCATGGTGGAATACCGATCCATCTCCAGTGGATCAAAGTTTTCATGATCCGGATTATCCATCTCGGTCTCATGACGGAACAGAATCTGCGCATCGGTTTCGGCCTCCAGCTTTTTTAGCTGCTCTTTCAGGCGTACAACCGTATGATCAAATTCGTTCAGACTAAAGCGGAAGGAACTACTCTGCTGCTCCAGCCTGGAACGATAGATATTGGTTTCACCGGCAAGATTAACCAGACCATCAATTAAATCTGAACGCACCCTGATTGATTCATGTTCTACGCGAGGCTGAGTACGCTTATCCTTGACGGACGGCGCCTTTTTTTCTGCCTTTTCAGTTTCCTCGACGATTCTTGTTAATCTGGAACTGTCTTCCTCCAGTGCGGACGATGCCCCGGAAGGCGTTACCTCTGAATAATCAACCCCTCCCACCATAGTGGAAACACTATCATCAAGTGCTGCCAATGCATCAGAGGGGGTTATGTCCTGACCATCGTACCCTTCCAGCGTGAGGGCCCTGCTATCTTCATCAATTGCCGGCAACATATGTGAAGGTGTGATCTCTTCACTTATACCGCCAATTTCTTCAGGAACCTCGTAATTATGACGAAGTGAATGCAGGAGGCTTGCCATCCTCTCACTTACATCGCTATCACCACCGCCCTGTCGCACTTTTTCGTACATGGTCTGCAGTTCATCCTTTACTTCCTGCATACCATCCAACACGGGACGGGTAACTTCCACATGTCCATCAACGATAGCGGTTAACAGGGTTTCCAGGTCATGCCCCAGGTTACCGATACCGGTCAAGTTGACCATCCTGGCCCCGCCTTTCAGGGTATGGATATCACGCTGCAAGCGAACAATCAGATCTCTGTTATCTTCATCACCCTGCCACTCATCCAGGGTATGGTCTATGGATTGCAGCAGCTCACCGGCCTCTTCCATAAAAATTTCGATGAGATCAAACCCGTAACTGGGTTCTTCAACATCTTCATCCTCGTCAGGCCCGGCTACAGGAGGCTCCACCACGGACACCTCTTCACCTGCGGCCTCCTCCACAGGCTTGCCACTACGAAGTGATTCCAGCTTACCAACCAGTTCGGTATCGGTCGCTGCATTGAACTGACCCTGCTTCAGGTCTTCGTAGAGGTCCTGCAGGGCGTCCCGCGCCTCGTGCAAGACTGAATACATCGGCTCGGAAACTTCAACCTGGGCATCCACAACGGCAGTCAACAGGGTTTCCATAGCATGTCCAATATCGGCTATCGCCGACTGATTGACCATACGGGCGCCGCCTTTAAGCGTATGGATATCGCGTTGCACCGATACCATTAAATCATGATTTTCCTGATCGTTGTGCCAGTCATCCAGGGTTTGTTCTATGGACACGAGTAATTCGGCAGCCTCCTCAAGGAAGATATCCAGTATCTCCGGATCGACATCCCCCGCGATATCGGCTGCCGGTTCGGCAGCATCAGGCAAGCCCCCAGGCTGTTCATCCAGTTTCTCGGTCGCCGGAAATTCTGTGCCGACAATATCTTCCAGATCGACTTCTGGCTGCATCAAATCATGCAGGTCTTCCAGTGATGAGCTGATTTCATCCAGTGCTCCGGCATCGAATGATTCTGAATCCATACTGTCGCCAGCCTCTTCCCCGGCTTCAGCTACACCTTCCTCCGGGATCACTCTGCAAATATCTATAGAGCCGGTATCTGCATCCAGCAACACCTTCTGTTGCTGGAACAAGAGACCTAACTCTTCCACTAATTCGACATCAAGCACGAACGCCCGGTCTCCACCATTGACCTCATCTAGGAATTGATGGGCCTGATCAATGATACGTTCGCAAAGTTCAAGCAATGCCGCGCTGACCTCTTCACTATGCTCATTAAAGAGAATTGCCAACGGTTCCAGTATGTCAAATATCTTCTTCAGGCCATCTGCACCTACTGTTGCGGAACCACCGTGCAGTGTGTGCAGTATCAGGATTTCCG
>JAPHTU010000087.1 GCA_026196145.1 Gammaproteobacteria bacterium | reverse complement strand
GGACAGGATTTCGAGGTCATTGGTGTCGCCCTGGATGTTGCGGCACCCGTACAGGACTTTATTGACGAAATCGGTGTGGAATACCCCATCCTGCTGGCGGAACAGGAAGGTATAACGATCATGCTGAACTACGGTAACCAGCTAACAACGCTGCCTTACACCGTCATCATTGATCAAAGCGGCAAGGTGGTGAAGGCCTTTCGTAAAGAGGTAAGCAAGCAGGACATTCTTGCCATCATTCAGCCCTTGCTAAACGAACAGACCTCGGCTATTGCTTCAACAATCAAATGAGTGCCAGTCACAGAGACGCAGAGAAAATCAAAATAATTATTCCTGAGATTCTTTTCCCACCAACGTGCGGTGAGTCAACACGAATTTCTCTGTGTCTTTGCGTCTCTGTGACAAAAGAATTTTTAACAGACATAGTCGCTCATGCGCATCCATGCACCCGCGACATACCGTCCGTCCATGGACATAAAAAAACCCGCACTAAGCGGGTTTCTGCAAACTAATAAGGATAACTGAACTTTAATAACTCGTTACGCATACCGCCCACCGGCGGTCGCATCCCCACTACGTGGGGCCCCTCGGCTCTGGCTCCTGCTTCGCTCTAACTCCTACGTCCTGTAGTCGTGCTCTGCGCCTCGGGCGGTTATTTTATCTTGGATTCCTTGTACATGACGTGCTTGCGTACTACGGGATCAAATTTCTTGATCTCGAACTTTTCCGTCATGGTGCGTTTGTTCTTGGTCGTGGTGTAGAAATGACCTGTGCCAGCAGAAGAAACCAGTTTGATTTTATCGCGCATTTTCTTTCTCCCTAAACCTTTTCGCCACGGGCGCGGATACGGGTCAGCACCTCGGAAATACCCAGTTTATCGATCATACGCATACCCTTGGTGGAAATGCGCAGCTTTACCCAGCGATTTTCATCTTCGACCCAGAACTTGTGGGTGTGTAAATTGGGCAGAAAACGACGACGCGTTTTATTGTGCGCATGCGAGACATTGTTGCCTGTCATGGGGCGTTTTCCGGTAACCTGACATACTCTGGACATGGTACTGATTCCTGATTAATTCCTGACTGTGAGCCCCGCCCGTCATGGCGAGTACTCAAAAGGGCGCACTTTATACCAGCGTCGGTGCCTGATCGCAAGAAAAACAGCCAGATAAAGCCAAAATTCCTGCCTGGTCCGGATATCACGCCAGAGGGCGAGATATGCGGGCTAAAGCAAGCCACGCTCGGCAAATGAAACCGGCTCACCATCCCCGATAATAAAATGATCCAGCACCCGGATCTCAACCAGTCCCAATGCTTGCTGTAATTTTTCGGTCATCGTACGATCAGCTTGGCTGGGTTCGGATATTCCAGACGGGTGATTGTGGGCAAATATCAATGCCTTGGCATCCAGCTGCAACGCCCGTTTCACAACCTCGCGTGGATACACACTGGCACCATCCAGTGTACCCCGAAACATCTCCTCAAAATGGATGACCTGGTGCTGGTTATCCAGGAACAGGCAGGCAAATACCTCGTGCGACAAATGCCCAAGCCTGAGATAGAGGTAATCGCGGGTTGCCTGCGGACTTTCCAATATATTGCCCCGTTGCACCTGTGCAGCCAGGTAGCGCCTACCGATCTCGAGTGCCGCATGCAATTGTGCATATTTGGTTTCCCCGAGGCCGGGCAGCTGACAAAATTCCTGCTTGCTGGCCCCAAGCACACCCCGCAGGTCGCCAAAATGCCGGATCATCTGCCTGGCCAGATCGACCGCGCTACTGCCCTTAACACCGGTACGCAGAAAAATTGCCAGCAATTCTGCATCGCTTAAGGCATCGGCACCCCGATTGAGCAGTTTTTCTCTCGGCCTTTCCTGATCCGGCCAGTCTTTAATACTCAAAATCTTACACGTGTGGAACGGGTAATCATATAATCTGTTTCCTGAAAACTGGTTGCCTGGAATCGTTAAAAACCCCTTTTACCATCTCTGGATGCTGGCGGTAACTGTACTTTTATCTAGTTTTACCCTCAGTTGACTTCATTTTTTCCTTATAAACTAATAAGATAGCGCAAACACTTGCGAAACATATTGCATAACTATGAACTTTTTACCGGGAAAACGGGTATTGCTGGGCGTGACTGGCGGCATTGCCGCCTACAAGTCCGCTGAGCTGACACGCCTGTTGGTCAAGGCCGGTGCCGATGTTCGGGTGGTAATGACCGATGGTGCGAAGGCATTTGTTACCCCCCTGACCTATCAGGCCCTGTCGGGAAACCCGGTTCATCACGAGTTGCTGGATGAAACCGCCGAGGCCGGCATGGGCCATATTGAGCTGGCCAAATGGGCCGACCGAATCCTCATCGCACCGGCGTCGGCCAATTTCATTGCCCGCTTAAGGCAGGGTATGGCGAGCGATTTACTCAGTACGCTGTGTCTTGCATCGTCCGCGCCCATTCTGGTCGCACCCGCAATGAACCAGCAAATGTGGTCTAACGCGCAGACACAGGAGAATGTCGCCAGCCTGGAGCAACGAGGTATCCATATCCTTGGCCCGGATATTGGTGACCAGGCATGTGGCGACTTTGGCGCAGGCCGAATGCTGGAACCTGCTGACCTGCTACAACACCTGAATTTAAGCTTTTCCAGCCAGCTACTCGGTGGCCTGAATGTCATGATTACAGCTGGCCCGACACGTGAAGCGATTGATGCAGTGCGTTTTATCAGCAACCGTAGCTCCGGTAAAATGGGCTTTGCCATCGCCAGTGCCGCCCGTGAGGCCGGTGCTAACGTCACCCTGGTCACTGGTCCGGTCAGCCTGCAGACACCGGAAGGCATCACTCGCATCAATGTGGAAACCGCCGAACAGATGGGGCAATGTGTACTCGACCAGCTCGCAGACCAGCATATTCTCATTGGATCAGCGGCAGTCGCCGACTATGTCCCCTCAAATAGTTTTCAGGGCAAGCTGAAGAAATCCAGCCAGCAACTCTCCATCGAACTAACCCCTACCCTGGATATCATGCGTGAAGTGGGGGGCATGACAGATCGCCCATTTACCGTAGGTTTTGCTGCCGAAACCGACAATATCAAGACCTACGCGCAAGAGAAACGACGGTCCAAGAACATGGATATGATTGCCGCAAACCAGGTAGGCGTACCGGAAAGCGGGTTTGAAGTAGATACCAATAGTCTGGACATATACTGGGCCAACGGGGAACAACATCTCGCACTGGCACATAAAACCAAGATCGCCCGGCAACTGGTTGAGGTAATCAGCCGTCAGTATCGTGAGAACCAGGGGGATAATGCATAATGCATTTCCAGTATTCGGGACAGGGATTATTCGGTAGCATCAGCAAGGATACTCTTTTAATATGCAGCATGACCGCCAGACCGGGAAACATCCCGGCTATAACTATAAAAACGCCATTACAGGGAAACAAGCTCCAGGCATGAATAACAAATTCATTATCGCCATCTTGCTGGCCATCCTGAGCTGCCCTGGCTATTCGCAGGAAAACCAGGAAGTGTCACCTGAAACACCGGCGCCCATCGATGCCAGTTCTGCACTTGCATCCATTACATCGCTGGGCGGTCGTATCGGCAAGTTAATACAGGGGCACTTTCTTTCCATTGAGGCACTGGCCGCAGATGAGGCCCTTATCAAGGCCATCAAGGATGAAGATACCGCCAAGCTGGATGAACTCGCGGTAAATTTTCAGGGCCGTCTAGAGCATAGTCTCAGGGTCAGGCTCTATATCAAGGGCAAGGAAGAAGTAGACAACGATACAACACCGGCATGTGGTTTTGCCTGTATTGAGATCGTTCGCGCCGCCTATCGAGGTAAACCTGATGCGGAAGCATTACTTTTTCGTTCACCCGATGCCAACATTACCATGGTGCGTGGCATCAAGGACCAGAATGGCGAGGCTATTGGTGCGATAGTCGCGCACTACCCCTTTTTGCGGCTCAAGGACGAGGTAGAAAAACTCACCACTCACGGCCTGTTTACAGAATTACGTCAGCATGTAACGGGCCCGGCTGTCGTCCTGTTTAATCACGGTGACAGAACAGTCAAACAGGGGGCTGCACAGAAAATCATACGTATTCCACATACCCGCTGGGCTATTGCGGTATGGACGCCAGGAGGTATTTCGGTAGAGGAGTATGAGGCACCTTCACTTCCGTGGATGAGTATCATAATGGCTATTGTTGTATTGATTGGTGGCATCGCATTCCTGGTCATCTATCACATTAAACATCCTGTTGCGGCCAAACCGAAAAAGGTCAGGCACACTGAAGCCATGAGTAGCGAGGTAATATCGTACGACACCGAACACGACAGCAAAACGCTCATCATGGGGGGCGGTGCCAAAGAAGTTGATGTCTCCAAGTACCTTAAGGATGACGACATCACCAGCGTTAAGATTAAAGTCAAGTAGTTACCTGATCCATGCATAGCAAAGCACTCAATGTCGCCCACGTACTGACAGAAGCACTGCCTTACATACGGCGCTTCCAGGACAAAACCGTGGTCATCAAGTATGGCGGCAATGCCATGGTGGATGACAAACTTAAAAGCGGATTTGCCCGTGATATCGTGCTAATGAAGCTGGTCGGCATTAACCCGGTGGTTGTGCATGGCGGCGGCCCCCAGATTGGTAATCTGCTGGAGCGTATCGGCAAGGAAAGCGAGTTTGTCGATGGCATGCGGGTAACTGACCGCGAAACCATGGACGTCGTTGAAATGGTCCTCGGTGGCCTGGTTAACAAGGATATAGTCAATCTGATTAACACGCATGGCGGCAAGGCCGTAGGGCTGACTGGCAAGGATGGTGGTTTAATTCATGCTACAAAAATGCATATACGTCGTGACGATCCGATCACCATGGCACCCGAGATTATCGACATTGGCCATGTTGGCGAGGTGGACAGCATTGACACCAGCATACTGGACATGCTGATTCATGGTGACTTTATTCCTGTTGTCGCGCCTATTGGCATGGGTAGGGATGGCCATTCATACAATATCAATGCCGACCTGGTCGCAGGCAAGCTGGCAGAGGTCATGATGGCAGAAAAACTCATGCTGCTTACCAACACCAGGGGCATACTGGATAAAGATGACAAATTGCTATCGGGATTGACAGCTGGTGATGTCAAGCAGTTAATTTCTGACGGCGTTATACATGGCGGCATGTTACCCAAGGTGCAGTGCGCACTGGATGCCATTAACGCCGGGGTAATGTCATCGCATATTATCGACGGGCGTGTTGAACACGCGGTCCTGCTGGAGCTGTTTACCGATGAAGGGGTGGGTAGCCTTATGCGGGCATCCCATACTTCAGTGTGATGGTTTAATCGCTATTCCAGTCCCTTAAGCTGACGCCAGCGTTTGATATCCGCATCATATTCCTTGGATGTATTCAGGTGTTCCTGCTTCGCCTTTTTGAGGTCTGCTTCGTAACCATCAAATTCCCGTTTGGCGCTACGCAAATCGGCCTTGAGCTTTTCCGGGGGCACCTTGCCCTCTCGCTCATGCAAGATTGCCTGGTTTAACAGTTCTTCGTATTCAAAATGCGAGGCATCCCGGCTAACCACAAGGCTCCTGATGTATTCATCGAGGGTCGCCAGCTTTTCATCCCGCTTGGTAGTGAGTTCTTCTTCTTTTTTGTAGGAAATCAACAGATTCCTGTCTCTCTTCTGCTGCCTGGCAAGCTCCTTCGCTGCCTGCTCTTCCTCATACAGCTTTTTTTCGTAGGCCGCCTTTTCCTCAGGTGTCATACGCCCCTGAATGGTTTTCAGAACCTGCCCCCGACTGCCTAACATTTCCCGATCATGTACCGCTGATTCCGGTGGTGGTGCCGTGGTGTAATGCGTATTGCCTTTTTCATCCACCCACTTGTAAAGCGCCGCACAGGAAATTCCTGTATAAAACAGCAACAGTAACCCAAAAGTGTGAAGCGCAGTTCTCATCTTGATTTTTTTTATCCCTCTCGCCGCATGGCGGTCTAGCATAGACTGAAGCGGCATCCTCTGGGAGCCAAGTATATTCCTATGGATATAATTGAACAAATCATACTTTTTATCGTTTCATTTATTGCCAACCTGTTTTCGGCATTTGCAGGCGGTGGTGCGGGTCTGCTGCAGCTACCTGCCCTGATATTTCTGGGTTTACCCTTTGCCATAGCACTCGCAACACACAAGCTTGCCAGCGTTGCCCTGGGGGTAGGGGCCACCATCCGTCATCTTAAGACCAGCAAACTGGACAGGCGATTTGCCGGCTTCATCCTCGCAACCGGCATGCCTGGTGTTGTATTGGGCGCAAATATTATCCTATGGGT
>JAPHTU010000142.1 GCA_026196145.1 Gammaproteobacteria bacterium | reverse complement strand
TCTTTCTTTATTCATCTCCATACCAAAGTTTGCCCACTCGAATATAGCGTCCTTTTCTTCCACGGTTGGCTTTTTATCCGAGCCCAGCATCTCGGGGGTTATATTATCGGTGTTGTTAACCATGTGCTTTCTGAGAACATCATACCTGGGTGACTCCCACTCTTTGATCTCATTGGCTTCTAACGCTGCAAAACCCTCCAGAACACGAGCCAGTCTCGCTTGATGCTCCTCTTGCTGCTCAATCTGGACACTTTGGCATCCAGATAACAGAAGAGTCGCCATTAAACTTGCCAGGATTACTTTCATATACATAGCATGCACACAAACTCATGATACTCATAGACCAGATTACCTATAAATTATCAGCTTTATGATTGCTATCAACTTTGTTCTGATTTTTTGGCTTTTAAATGTGCCTCCACGGCGGCATAGGAAACAGTTTCAATACAAAGGGTTTACGGCCTGCTCAACCCGGCCGACCTCTTTATCAGCTAAGCAACATCGCTAATGCCGGCTTTATCAAACGTCAGGCGCTCATAGGCCTTTGCCAGCGAAAATTCGTCGCCAACGTTTCCGGGAAATATAACAACCGGTAAATCTGCAAATCGTTCATGATCACTTGCGCAGCGTACGACGGAACAGCCTGGCAGTATTTGCCCCACTACGCGCGAAGCGCGTAGATTCAAGCCCTTACTCAGCACGTCATTGGATGTAATCCCGCCTTTACTGATCAAAAAGCCAACTCGCACTGGCAGGTTACGCACGATATCCATCAGAAAATTGGATACCTGGATACCAAAATCCAGTCGATCTGCCTGCGATGCAAACGTCTTCTCTACACGACTGGTAAAGATAACCACCGTATCGCCCGACAGATGCGTCTCGATGATATCTTCCATAACCGATTCGAATAACTTATCACGCTGCTTTTCTATCTGATCAACATCTATCTCGACCGGGCGTAGGCCAGGCATCTTCAGCAGCTCGTGCAATTGCTGCGTTGTCTTTTGAACATGCGAACCAACCAGGACCACACCGGGCCTGGCATCAGAAACATAGCGACTCATATCTTCCGCCTTAACTGGTTGCGGCGGCAATTGCGCCAGCGCGGTCAACAGGCTGGCTGCGCTGCGAAACAAAAAGCGTTTCCCCTGGCTCGCAGCTTCCATCAACTGGTTACTGAAATGATTCAGGTCATCCTGGGTTTCGCAATCAACAACACAGCAAGCATTATTTTCCAGCTTCATCAAACGCGCGAGGCTGTCGCCACGTACATCCTCCAGCTGAAAACGTTCAACATCCCCGGACTGAATCCGGCCACGTGTTTTTTCTTCAACGTAATCCGGCAGGTAACTGTGTTGATAACCAAACACGGAATCCCGGGCAAATTCAGTTTTATGCACCGGTACCGGCACATCGTCCACGACCAGGTAATGCACGCTGTCTTTGGTAAAGCGCCCTCCTTCAAAAAATGCCGGCACCATGAAGTGCGCATCAAAAGGCCCAAGCTCTTCGGCGATCACATCGGTTTCAACCGGATAGTGCCCGCGCAAGGTCGAATCAGAACGACTCACAACCAGCGGGTTAATAACTTGGCCGGCAGCAGCCAGTTCATCGAGTGCCTGTTTCAGGTTGATACAGACCTCACGCGTTATATTCGCCGCCGATTCAGCATCGATACCACGTGTATTGGTCAATACAAAAAACAGCGGTGCCTTATCCCGCAGACCTTCCTTTAACGTGTCCACATCCCATCGCGTGAGCAACAAGCAACTATGTACGGTTTGAGATCCGGTAGGGTCATCATCAAGAACTATGATTTTGGTTTCAGCCATGGCTAATGCCTCATGCGTTGCTAATCAACATCCCCTCCCGGTAAAGGAAGGGGATGTAAAAGGTTTTACTGCATTAATGATTTAACACGACCAACCATGGCCTCTGCTGTAATACCATTGAACTCCATGACCTCTGCAGGTGATGCCGTGGTTTCACCGCGCTTCCAGCAGACCGTGTCACGTCCCGGGGCACGTGTGCGTAACAGCACCGGCTCCAGTGGCGCACTCGGACCTCCACTCACAGCCAACAGGGCATCCCCGTCAAATAACGCATTAAAATCAGCATCACTCATAAACTGGTCATCCGGCTGAGAAACGGTATCCCAGGCAATATCACCGGTACGATACAAACGGCGCGGGTTAACAACCGCAACGATACGCACCTTGTAACCGTCTGCTTCCAGCTGGTCTTTTGCCTCGAATACCGGCAGGAAAACCATGTCACCGGTGACCGCGAATACGATGGTGCCTTTGTCCCCGGATTCAGACTCGTAAATGGTAGCAGCACCTGCTTCAACCGCGTCACGCGCCTCATCAATACTCATATAAACCGGTAACGGACTCTTTGAGGCAATGATCACCATACCCTTGTTATAGCTGCCGGTCGCATACTCATAGGCCACTTGCATGGCATTGGCGTCACAGGGGAATAACGGATAAATGTTACCGTTGCGCATCATGCCTGCAAAATAGTTTTCGATTTCCGGGCGTTGATGCGTCCATCCATTACGGCCCTGCTCCAGTGCACCGGCAGTAAACATGGTAACAATGGATGGCGTCTTGCGGCGTAACTCGGCCATCGCCTGGGTTACGGTTTGCACGATAGGCCAGCCGTTAATGGCGAATGACTCGTAAGACAGCCACAGTGCGCGCGAGCCAAACAATGCCAGCCCGGCTGCAAAGCCTGCACAGGCATCTTCATTGAGCGGCTCATAAACCTGGCCGCCCGGCTCCTGGTTATATAGCGGGTCGGCCGTTGGGTGTCGTATCTTGAGCGCATCATTGATGTTCTTCATGGCCGAAGCCTCGTTACCATCCGCATTTGTAACAACGAAGCGCTTGTCAGATTCACCCATCTGCGCAACCAACGCACCCATCGCGGTAGATGGCACGGCTTTTTCGTCCCTGGAAAATTCCTGCATCTTCAACTCGGGTAATGGTGCGAGCTCCAGTTCGGCTTCCGTTACAACCGTCCTGACTGCAGGACCACCACCGGCACGACTAAAGTTATCGCGTACAATCTTCCAGGCTTCCTCGGGTATTGCCCGACGTTGCAGACCCTCAATAATATGCGGCTGATCCAGTGTATCCGCCGGGTACAGGTTATGCGACTTGGCGCCAACAGTATGAACACCAGTGCCCTTGAGTTGCTTGATAATGAATGCCGTCATTGTTCCATTCATTGCAGACTTTGCAGCACGATCCATACCTTCCAGTACCGCCCGCGCAAAGGCCAGTCGATTTTCCAGCGAAAAGTAACTACTGTCGACATAGGCACCTTCCTGTCCGCTGTCATCAAAATCCTTCGCATCGATCAGGATGACCTCCTGAAAGTTATGACCCTTCCAGTAATTGATCATCTGCTCATTGTCATGCAGTGACACCATGGAATGGTGTTCCTGCGAGTAACCGTTCCAGATCAGGACCGGCAAAAAGTTGGTCACCTCGGGATAGGCCGTATTGAAGTGCATCATGGAATTCAATACATAGGGCTCGCCCATGCCTCCATCACCAATCGTTACCGGGAATAACTTGTCCCGGTGCAGATATGCACCGGCCATTGCAAAATGCTGGCCCTGGCCGAGTGGACCCGCTGGCGCCAGCAATCCCGGGACCGCGCCGGACAGGTGCCCAAGCAGGCCATGCTTTTCGCGAAAGCGCTGCTGCATGTCGCTCATGGTGTAGATATCCATATCTTCCAGTGAGCCGTCCAGAAACATGGAGGCATAGTAACCCGGTGCATGATGACCAACCTCGGTCACAATATTGGTATGACCGAGCATCATCAGTGCGGCATGGGCCTCGGCACTGGAGGCATAACCACCCGGATGCCCTGAACCCTTGGAACCACAGACCTGTAATGTAATGTAACGTAGCGCATCAGCACCCAGCAGGGTCTGGTAGACCGCGGCATCGTCTATGTTGTCAATCGCTGCCTGGCCCTCGGCTATCACCGCGGTGTTGGCATATTTGTCATAATCTGCCCAAGCATCGCCGTAATACTGGATGCCCTCACAGAAATCCGTTTGTCCTGTCAGCTTTTCAGCGGTATTCGTACTCATCACGGTCTCCTCCGTTGTCGCGAAATAATCGGACACTATGCCCTGGTATTTCACTTGATGATGACTTTTCACTATATGAAAAATCATATGTAAATAAAAAGCGGTGTCCTGATTTAGCCACCGCTCACTTAACGCTTGCGTGAACCATAGCTTCTCATCTACAATTTCGCAATACATAATCGTTTTCACAATATGAAATCTACAGCCTCAATCCAGGTCATTGACCGGTCTGCCCGACTGATGGAAGCAATCTCAACCAGCGGTAATTCTGCCAGTTTGAAGATACTGTCAGCCGAGACCGAGCTCCACCCTTCCACGGCTTTTCGTATATTAGGTTCACTCATCGATGTGGGTTTTGTTGAGCGCGATAGCGCGGGGCATTACTACATCGGGCGTAAGCTCGCACATCTGGCCAACAGTGCTCGTCGGGGTGTTGACTTGCGGGATGAATCCCGGGAAGTAATGCAGCAACTTCGTGATGAAATCGGTGAAACCATCAATCTCACGGTTCGGGAAGGTGACGAAGTCATATATATTGAACGGGCTACATCCAATCGCATGATGCGCGTTGAGCAGGTAATCGGCAGCCGGGCACCACTCCACGTCACGGCCGTCGGCAAACTGATGCTCAACCACCTGGGCGGAGACTTTCTACGCGCCTACGCGGAGCGCACCGGGCTCAAGGCCTATACCAGGCATACGTTATCGACCCTGGAACAGCTAAATCAGAATATAGATGAGTCTGCCGCGCAGGGTTTTGCCTACGATAACGAAGAGGCAGAAATCGGTGTAGGTTGCATCGGCGTGTTAATCCATAACCATAACGATGACATCGTTGGTGGCCTGTCAATCTCGGCACCAATCGAGCGGAGGCAGGACGAATGGGTACCTATACTCAAGCAGGCAGCAAAACAAATTTCAGA
>JAPHTU010000140.1 GCA_026196145.1 Gammaproteobacteria bacterium | reverse complement strand
CGAACTTGCTGTAAAAATACTCATGCCAGCCTTGCTGGTCGTATTGATGCTGGTGTTGGGCTATGCCATGAGTTCAGGCCACTTTATCGATGGTGTGAGTCATATGTTGATTACTGATACCAGTCGACTGAGTGATGTAAAAAATCTTGGTTTTGTCATTCTGGCTGCTATGGGGCAGGCATTTTTTACCCTTAGTCTGGGTGCCGGGGCCATAATGGCCTATGGAGCCTACCTGCCATCAAATGTCTCCATTACAAATACCAGTATCACAGTCGTGTTACTGGATATGTTGTTTGCGATTATTGCAGGCATGATTATCTTTCCGATTATCCTTGCGAATGGGTTGGATACGGTTGTATTTAATAACGGGCTCAGTGGTGCGTATGGCCCCGGCCTGGTGTTCCAGACCTTGCCACTGGCATTTGGGCAGATGCCGTGGGGAAGCCTTTTTGGTGGTTTGTTCTTCCTGTTGATTGTGATCGCATCGTTGACGTCATCGATTGCATTACTGGAACCTATCGTAGCTTTTCTGATTGAACGTTATGGATGGGGTAGAAGACATGCCGCCAGTGTTGCTGCATCAATAGCCTGGGTATTGGGTCTGGCCACCATCTTTTCCTTTAACATCTGGTCGGGTGTTTATCCATTTGCCGGCGTGGAAATATTCGCTGACAAGACGATTTATCACCTGCTCGATATGCTGGCGAGTAACATTCTGTTGCCTCTGGGAGGCCTGATAACCGTCGTGTTTGCTGGCTGGATTTTGCCCTGGAGAACGACGGAAGATGAGCTTTCCATGGGACAGGAATATTGCGGATTTGCCCTGTGGCGTGTGTCCGTACGTTATATCACACCGGTTTTACTCTTTATTGTCCTGATCTATAGCTTGCTAAAGGCGACCGGCTACCTGGCTGATTCACCTTAATTTTTTATTGTTATGAAGGTTGTCAGGAAAAATGCATTAGTGCCTTACCGTGCATCGCAGATGTATGAATTGGTAAAGGATGTCGAGCGCTACCCCGAGTTTCTTCCCTGGTGCGGAGGGGCGAGAATAGAGGAGAAATTTGATGATGGGGTGGTTGGCAGTGTGGATATCAACAAGGGAAAGGTGCAGAAAACCTTTACCACGCGTAATCATTTTATCAAGGACAGTGAAATCACCCTGCAGCTGGTAAATGGACCGTTTAGTCAATTACAGGGTGCCTGGTCGTTTGATCCCATAGGTGAGCAGGGCTGTCGCGTATCTCTATACCTGGAATTTGATTTTAACAGTACACTGGCCAGCATGACGATTGGCCCCGTGTTTAACCTGATTGCAGATAAACTGCTGGATGCGTTTGTTGAAGAGGCGGACCGAATTTATGGATGACACAATTAAAACGATCGATGTTGAAGTTGCATTCGCTGTGCATGACAAGCAGAAAATTAAATCACTCTCGGTTGCTGCAGGCACAACTGCGATTGAGGCTGTGGGCTTGTCGGCGATCCGTGAAGATTTTCCGGAAATTCCCGCCGATGATGAGATCGAGCTCGGTATTTTCAGTAAAAAGTGCCCGGCTGATGAGGTCTTGCATTCAGGTGACCGGGTTGAAATCTATCGACCCCTCCTGATCGATCCGAAGGAGGCGCGTCGGCTTAAGGCAGAAGTCGCGGAAAAGAAGAAATTGGCCAGCCAGGCCGAGGGCAAGGAAACAGGGAAGAGCGTTTAAGTATTGCTTACTTTTCTTCGCTAACGGTCTCTTCAGGGTTAGCAGATTCCTCAGGTTTAGTAGGTGACTTTTTGACGACACCCTCAACCGTGTCGGTTGCCGTATTCCATAGGCCTTCGAAAAAACCGACGTTATCTATATTACGCGGCGCGTCGGCTGGAACGACGATGGTGCGTTCGCGGCTTTCTTCCTTGGTCAGCTTGGCCAATTCTTCGCCCTGAGGGTACATATCACCAACAATTTTGTGTAGACGCCCATTTTTAAACAACAATTCGAGGCGCTGTTTTTCTATCTCAACATTTATGCTCTTGGTGCCCGGACGATTGGTATACAGGTACGCCCAGCGATCTTCCTGGAAGGTATCAATCAATAGTGGGGTACCCAGCAGGTAACGAACCTGTTGTTTGGTCATACCCGGTCTCAACTCATTGACCATTTCCTGGGTGATCAGATTCCCTTGTTGAATTGGAATTTTGTATACGCCAGGTACTTCCACATGCGGCAGAACACCGGGTAGCAGGCTGCCGCTGGTATCGGCGAGATATTCCCCGGTAGAGGAGCAACCAGCGAGGCCGAAACTTGCAATAATAGATATATTAATGAGAAGCTTTCTCATCATCATTCAGTCAGAAGTTGAAACGGCGTGTATCATACAGCACCCGTCAGAATAACTCACCAATCGGAGTGAAAAATGGAATCAGGGGATTTGAAAAAAGCGGGTTTGAAGGTCACTCTGCCCAGGATGAAGGTGCTGGAGATCCTGGAAACCAGCAACCAACGTCATATGAGTGCAGAGGAGGTCTATCGCGCCTTGCTGGAAAGTGGCAGTGAGGTGGGGCTGGCAACGGTATACCGGGTGTTGACCCAGTTTGAATCGGCAGGGCTGGTTTCAAGACATAATTTTGAGGGCGGGCAGTCGGTTTTTGAGCTGCAGACAGGGCACCATCACGACCACATGGTTTGCGTCAAATGTGGGCGGGTAGAGGAATTTACCAACGAGGCAATTGAGAGCGAGCAGCGCAAGATTGCTGAAGAGGCCGGCCACAAGCTCGTCGAGCACAGCCTGGTACTTTATATTGAATGCAAGGATTGCCAGAAATCTTGACCGGCTTGCCAGGCCCTAGCTGGCCCTGCTGGCCGTATTATCTATAGACAGTAATTCCCTGGCATGTGCAAGAGTCTGTTCGGTAATTTCAACGCCGCCCAGCATACGGGCAATTTCCTGAACCCTCGCATCATTATCCAGCCCGATAACACGTGATTCGGTGTGGGCATCGGTACTGGTTTTTACGACACGATAGTGGTGGTGTGCCTGTGCCGCGACCTGTGGTAGATGGGTAACACAAAGTACTTGTCGCTGTTCGCCTAGTGACAGTAGCTGCTTGCCAACAATTTCCGCGACACCACCGCCAATGCCACTATCAACCTCGTCAAATATCATGGTGGGCGCATTGTTTGAGGATGCACAGATAACGGTAATGGCCAGACTGATGCGGGATAACTCACCACCGGAGGCGACCTTGCTAAGCGCCTGAAGCGGTTGTCCGGGATTCGCGCTGACCAGATATATAATTTCGTCCAGACCATGGACAGGAAATTTTTCGCTGTCATCGGAAAAACTGACCTCGATTTCAAACCGTCCGCCCTGCATACCGAGTGTTTGCATATTGCCGGTTACGGCTGTTGCCAGACTGTCGGCTGTTTCCCGCCTCTTGTCGTGCAGCACACCTGCATTGGTTCGATATTGCTCCTTCAGTCTATCCAGTTCCTCTGTGAGGCGAGCAACGTCCCCTTCATTTTGGTTAATGTCTTCCAATTGTTGCTGTTTTTCAATATACAGGGCTGGCAGTGCCTCAATATTTGTATGGTGTTTACGGGCAAGCTCGTGTAATTCGCCTATCAGGCCGTCGAGTTCGGAAAGTCTCTGTGGATTGGCTTCCAGTTTGTCCTGCATGCGTTGTATCGAGCTACTGGCTTCTTCGGTCAGTGCGCTGATGTCCTGTAATACACTGCTGACGCCTTGAAGTTCCCCACTGGTTTCAAGCCAGGGGTCAATTTGTGTAATCAACTGGTTGATCTGATGGCTGACATTGTTTCCTTCTGCGTCCGTCAGGCTCTGCATGGCATTGAATGTCAACTGGCGCAGGCTGTCGATATTGGCTATCTGCTCATGTTCGCGGATTAATTCAGGGATATCGAGGCTGGAGATATCTAGTGCCTCGAGTTCCTGCGTCTGGTAGCGCAGCAGCTCGAGTTGTGCATTATTTTCCTCAACGCGGTTTTGTAGCTCATCCAGCGCGCCTTGGCGATGTTTGATGTCGTCTGCGAGCATGGCCATATCGCTGAGCAATTCATCATAGTCGCCCGCGCTATCCAGCTGCTGGCGCTGTCTTGCCGGCTTCATCAGGCTCTGGTGCTCATGTTGGCCATGTATTTCTATCAGTAGCTCGCCCAATGCCTTCAGCGCAGAAAGGTTGGCGGGACTATTATTGATAAATGCCTTTGAGCGGCCCTCCGCTGAAATTATTCTGCGTAAATGACATTCATCACCGTCATCCAGTTCCTGTTCCCTGAGCCACTCCAGTGCGGGGCTGCTTGCCTCAAGGGTGAAACTGGCATTAATCGTGGCTCGATCCGTACCGTGCCGAACAACATTCATATCGGCGCGATCGCCCAGTACCAGATCGAGCGCATCAATCAGGATGGACTTTCCTGCGCCGGTTTCACCTGTTAGTACAGTCATGCCGCCTTTGAGTTCAACTTCGGCTTCACTGGATATGGCAAAGTTTTGAATATGTATTCTACTTAGCATGACGGCCTGACACTAAATACTGGTGTGTGATCCCCAGCGTAATTTCGCCCTGAGGATGTCGAAATAGTCATAATTTTTCGGGTGCACCAGTGATACGGGCTTTGCATAGCAGCGGACATGTACCGTGGTGGTTTCTTCAAGACGTATCCTGGTTTGACCATCCAGTGTGATCATGGAACTGGTGGCATCTTTTTCATTGATCGTCAGGGTAATATCACTGTCTGCACTGATGACTAGCGGCCGGTTGTTGAGGGTATGCGGGCATATCGGTACCAGTGTGATCGCGTGCAGCGATGGATGCACGATGGGCCCTCCTGCGGACAGCGAATAGGCAGTTGATCCTGTCGGGGTCGCAATCACCAGCCCGTCAGCCCGGTATGCATTGATAGGACTATTATTGATGCTGACATTAAATTCAATCATTCGCGCCAGTTCCCATTTATGCAGCACGACATCGTTGAAGGCGAGCATGGGCTCTGCGTTCTGGCTATGTCCCTCCAGTCGTGTTTCCAGCAGAAATCGATGTTCCGTGGTGGCCTCACCCAGCAGGTATTCTTCCAGTCGGGGTGTGATTTCATCGGGTGAGACATCTACCAGAAAGCCCAGTCGTCCCATATTGACGCCGAGTATCGGTGTTTCAAACGGCCCCAACTCCCTGGCGGCATACAGCAGCGTTCCGTCGCCACCGATCACAATGACCAGATTACATTGCCTGCCCATATCGTCAATACTGAGCCTGGACAATGTGTCCGCAGTTTCAACTTTGCAGCCCTTTGCCAGAAAAATTGCTATGTCATGGGCATGCAGAACCCTGAGTACGGCGTCCAGGGCATTGACGACATTGGGGTCGTCCTGCTTCAGGATAATACCGACTGTTGTTATTTTTTCAGACATTATTGGCGCATCGGATTCAATTAAAAGTCATGCCATTTCTTGACAGGTATCAAGTCTGGTTGTAGCTTCAATCAGACTACCAAGCAAATGAGCTAAATCCAACTGTTGTGACCGCAGAAATTGAAGCCCCCCTGCATTTAACCGAACGTGCCCAGTCCATTCTCAGGGTGCTGGTCGAGCATTATCTGCATGATGGCCAGCCTGTCGGCTCCCGTACACTGTCCCGGGATGCTGGTCTGGGTTTGAGTCCGGCGACCGTGCGGAATGTCATGTCTGACCTGGAAGAGCTGGGTTTTATTCATTCGCCGCATACCTCGGCCGGACGTGTGCCAACTGTCCAGGGTTATCGTTTTTTCGTTGATACCCTGTTATCGGTCAAGCCTGTGGATGAGCTTGATGTGGATGACCTACGTCAGCAATTGTCTCCGGGCCTGCATCTAGAGGGCAAGCAACTGATTGAGAGGGCATCTGCGCTACTTTCCGGCGTAACTGATCTCGCCAGCGTGGTTTCGATTCCACGGCAAAATAAGTCCGGCCTCAAGCACATTGAATTTATCCAGTTAAATGAACGTCGCGTACTGGTTGTTATGGTCATGAATAACGATGAAGTCGAAAACCGCATCATCTATCTGGATCGTGATTACCCTGTCACTGAATTAACTGAGATGAGTAACTTTCTTAACAGTCGCCTGATGGGAAAAGACTTCAAGACCGTGCGCGACGAGATCATCCGGGAAATGAAGGCCGAGAGAGAGCATGCCAACAGTATGATGCTAAAAACCATCCAGGTGGCAGAGCAGGTGCTGGATGACCGGGATGACGGGGATTATGTCCTGATGGGAGAGACCAACCTGATGGATTTTGCCGAAATGAGTACGGTCGGCAAATTAAAACACCTGTTCGAGGCATTCCACCAGAAACAGGAAATATTGCATCTGCTGGATCGTTGTGTGGCCGCCGATGGTATACAGATATTTATCGGTAATGAGTCAGGTTACGAGGTGCTGGATGAGTGGAGTATTGTTACCGCACCCTACACGGTTAATGGCGATCAACTGGGTGTGCTGGGAGTTATCGGCCCCACTCGAATGGCCTATGATCGTGTCATCCCTATCGTGGATATCACTGCCCGCCTGCTTGGTTCGGCACTCAGAAGCGATTAATTCGTCATTCGACTTATATTGCCAGGAAATTCTGCCTGGATAGACTTGTTTTTTGGCAAAATAGCCTTACTTCCCGTCTATATTTTTTTTCACCTGTTTTTTCTGTTGATATGAGCGCGTATACTACGCCGCCCCATAAAATGGACTTATGCGCAGGTTGAGATAAAACTTGTTTGAAATCAGCACAATATAGAGGAAGGTATGGCAGAAGAATCTCACAAGCAGGACGAAGCCGGTCAGGATGACGCGGTCGAAGAGATTATTGAACCCGGGTCAGGGTCTGCAGAGGCTAATAACGAGACGGTAAATAATGATATCGATTCTCTGCAGGATGCCCTGGATGAGGCAACTGCCCAGGCGAGTGAAAACTGGGACAAATTTATGCGTTCCCAGGCCGAGATGGACAATATTCTGAAACGCACCAAGCGGGATCTGGAAAACGCACATAAATTCGCACTGGAAAAGTTCGTCAATGAATTGCTGTCTGTACGTGACAGCCTGGAAATGGGGCTGGACCATGCCGAGGGTGAGGACGTCGACCCGGTTAAGCTAAAAGAGGGGAGTGAGCTGACGCTACGTATGCTGTCCCAGGTCATGGAGAAATTTAATGTGATTCAGGTGGACCCCCGGGGTGAGACCTTTAACCCGGAGCTGCACGAGGCAATGGCCATGGTGCCCAGTAATGAGGTGGCACCGAACAATATTCTGGATGTAATTCAAAAGGGCTATTTGCTGAATGATCGCCTGATCAGGCCGGCAAGGGTCGTTGTCGCCAAGGCGCTGGATGAATAATAAATCCAGGGATCATAAGGGCTTGAAAAACAGGCACTTGACCCAAGCTTGGTATGCATTCAACAGTTTTATAATTTAAAGATATAGTTTTTAGGAGATATAGATAATGGGAAAGATCATCGGAATTG
>JAPHTU010000275.1 GCA_026196145.1 Gammaproteobacteria bacterium | reverse complement strand
CAGCTCCAGTTTCTTTTCAAAACCCCTGCTAACGCCGGTCACCAGATTATTGGCCAGTGCGCGCATGGTGCCGGCCATGGCAACCGAAGGGCGATCTTCCTTCTTTGCCTTGAACGTCAGGGCACCATCTTCCATGGAGGCGTCAACGAGCTCGTTAATAGTAAAATCCATGGTGCCATTACTTCCCTTTACAGACAGGGCGGTACCATTCAGATTAACTTCCACGCCATTCGGTATAACGACGGGTGCATTTGCAATTCTGGACATGTCGATTAACTCTTAAACTTTAGGTTACATAGCAGAGGACTTCACCGCCCTCGCCTATCTCGCGTGCCTTACGGTCACTCATTACACCTTTGGAGGTGGATACAATTGCCACACCCAGACCATTATTTACCTTGGGCAAACCACTACTGCCAGTGTAAATACGCTGTCCTGGACTGCTACGGCGCTTAATCATTTCAATAACCGGCTTGCCCTGGAAATACTTCAAGGTGATTGCCAATGTTGCCTTGGCACCGTCCTTCTCTACAGCGAAGTCTTCGATATAGCCTTCATCTTTCAATACCTGGGCAATCGAAACCTTCATACCTGAAGATGGCATGCTAACGCTTGCCTTATCAACCGACTGTGCATTACGGATGCGTGTCAACATATCTGAAATGGGATCTTGCATACTCATAATCTGTGCTCCTACCAGCTCGCCATAACCAGACCAGGGATATCACCGCGCATGGCTGCTTCGCGTAACTTGTTACGGCAAAGGCCAAATTTACGATAGTAACCGTGTGGACGGCCGGTCAGGCTGCAGCGATTATGCTGACGCGCAGCACTCGCATTTCTTGGCATTTTCTGTAATGCCGTCACTGCATTCATGCGCTCTTCTACAGACGCAGTCTTGCTATTAATAATGTTCTTCAGCTCTGCTCGCTTGGTAGCATGTTTTGCGACAGTGCGCGCACGTTTGTGCTCGCGAGCAATCATTGATTTCTTGGCCATAGTTCTAGTTCCTGAAAGGAAAGTTAAATGCACTAAGTAATGCACGACCCGCTTCATTCGTCGTAGCCGACGTAGTAATCGTGATATCCATACCGCGCAGCGCATCAATCTTGTCGTAATCAATTTCCGGAAAAATAATCTGTTCCTTAACACCCATGGTGTAATTGCCACGGCCATCAAATGATTTCGGGTTCAAACCACGAAAGTCACGAATCCGCGGGATCGCAATACTCACCAGGCGATCCAGAAATTCGTACATCTGTTCGCCGCGCAGGGTCACCATGCAACCAATTGGCCAGCCTTCGCGAACCTTGAAGCCGGCAACAGACTTGCGAGCATGAGTTACCACGGGCTTCTGGCCCGCAATTTTTGTCATGTCCTCAACTGCGCTTTCAATCACCTTTTTATTGGCAATCGCCTCACCCAGACCCATATTAAGGGTAATCTTGGTGATACGCGGTACTTCCATAACATTCGCGCAACCCAGACTTTCATTCAGCTGGGAAGCGAGCTTATCTTTATATAAATCCTGTAACCTGGCCATCATCTAAACCCTAAGTAGCATCAACGACTTCACCGGTAGAACGGAAAATCCGTACCTTGCGGCCATCGTCCAGCAGTTTAAATCCCACGCGGTCACCTTTGCCGGCATCCGCATTCCACAACATGACATTGGAGGCATCCATCGGCATTTCTTTATCGATAATGCCACCAGGCTGACCCGCATTCGGGTTTGGCTTGGTATGACGCTTGGCCATATTGATATTCTCAACAACAACGCGGTCATCGGGCATAACGCGCAAAACGTTGCCACGCCGACCCTTGTCCTTACCGGTGATCACAACCACCTCATCGCCTTTTTTAATCTTTAGCATCTGTACAGCCTCAAATCACAATACTTCAGGGGCCAGTGAAATAATCTTCATGAAACGCTCACCACGTAATTCACGAGTCACCGGGCCAAAAATACGAGTACCAATTGGTTGATTCTGCTTGTCCAGCAGAACTGCCGCATTGGAATCAAAACGGATAGCAGAACCATCCGCCCTGCGTACGCCCTTGGCAGTACGTACCACTACCGCGTTATATACCTCACCCTTCTTCACTTTGCCGCGAGGAATGGCGTCTTTAACAGTTACCTTGATGATATCGCCAATACCGGCATAGCGGCGTTTGGAACCACCAAGTACTTTTATACACATCACACTGCGCGCACCGCTGTTATCTGCCGCATCAAGTCTTGTCTGCATCTGAATCATAATCGTCTCCGAATTATTCCGGGCTGGCGCTAGCCAATTTCCGCACGCTCAAGAACCTTCACCAATCGCCATGATTTATTTTTTGAAATCGGGCGACACTCCTCGATACTGACCGTATCACCGGTCTTGCATTCATTGTTCTCGTCATGAATGCTCAGTTTTGTTGAACGGCGCATATACTTACCATACAGCTCATGGCGCACTTTACGCTCCACCATGACAACCGCTGACTTTTCCATCTTGTCACTGACAACACGACCAGTAACGGTTCTTGCTACCTTGGCGCTAGCTTCACTCATGCCTTATCTCCACTACTGGCCTGACGTTTTTCAGTCAGTACGGTTTGTACACGTGCAATATCACGACGCACAGTCTTGAACTGATGGGTCTGACTCATTTGCCCGCCCGAACGCTGCATACGCAACTTGAACTGTTGAGTTAACAACTCTGATAGCTCCGCATTCAGGGCATCAATATCTTTTTCGCGTAAATCTTGCGCTTTCATCACATCACCGTACGACTAACGAACATAGTTTTAACAGGCAACTTGGCTGCAGCCAGCTGGAAGGCCTCACGAGCGATATCTTCAGTCACGCCTTCCATTTCATACAGCATTCTGCCGGGCTGAATCTGGGCCACCCAGTATTCAACATTACCCTTACCTTTACCCTGACGAACTTCCAGTGGCTTCTTGGTCACCGGCTTGTCAGGAAAAATACGTATCCAGATCTTGCCGCCACGCTTGACATGACGTGTCATGGCGCGACGAGCCGCCTCAATCTGACGCGCGGTAATACGACCGCGCCCAACAGACTTGAGCCCAAATTCACCAAAGCTGACCTTGTTGCTGTTCTGCGCCAGGCCACGATTACGGCCCTTCATCTGCTTTCTGAATTTTGTGCGTTTAGGTTGTAACATCTTCTATCTCCGTAAACCTTATCCTGCCTGACCGACCGGGGCAGATACCGCACTGAAGTCCTTATCGCCTTCAAATACCTCGCCCTTGAATATCCAGACCTTCACACCAATGATGCCGTAGGTGGTATTGGCCTCGGCAAAACCATAATCGATATCGGCACGCAGTGTATGCAATGGCACACGGCCCTCGCGATACCATTCCATACGCGCAATTTCTGCACCATTCAGGCGACCGGATACATTGATACGGATACCCTGTGCGCCGATACGCATGGTGTTCTGTACCGAACGCTTCATGGCACGACGAAACATAATACGGCGCTCGAGCTGCTGGGTAATGCCTTCGGCAACCAGCTGCGCATCCAGCTCAGGCTTGCGAATCTCTTCGATATTCAAATGTACGGGCACACCCATCATGTCAGACAGTTGCTTGCGCAGCTTTTCGATGTCCTCGCCTTTCTTGCCAATCACAATACCCGGGCGTGCAGTATGAATAGTGATATGTGCATTCTTGGCCGGACGCTGAATAACAATGCGGCTTACAGATGCCTGCTCCAGATGCTTGCGCAGAAAACTACGAACTTTCAGATCAGTTGCCAGTGTTGAAGCAAACTCTCTGCCCTCTGCATACCACTTGGAAGTCCAGTCCGTTGCAATTCCCAGACGAAAGCCTGTTGGATGTACCTTTTGACCCATAATATTTCCCTGTTAATCCGCGACCGTGATCGTAATGTGAGCGGAACGTTTTAATATCCTGTTTGCGCGACCCTTGGCACGCGCGTTGAAGCGCTTCATGACCCTGCCTTCGTCGACATATATCGTTGCTACACGCAATTCATCGATATCAGCGCCTTCATTGTGCTCAGCGTTGGATGTTGCCGATTCCAGCACCTTGGAAATAATGCCAGCCGCCTTCTTGTTGCTGAACCTGAGTATGTTTTGCGCACGCTCGACCGGCAGCCCACGGATCTGGTCTGCAACCAGACGCGCCTTCTGTGCGGATAT
>JAPHTU010000046.1 GCA_026196145.1 Gammaproteobacteria bacterium | reverse complement strand
GTTTTAATCTTTACCGAGGTGGGGAAGGTTGCACCACCCATACCGACAATGCCGGCGTTACGAATTTTTTGACGAATATCCTGCGGCTCACACTTTTTGATGTCTGCCTGGCTGATACTTTTGGAGACAGGTGAAGACCACGAGGCCCCCTCATCCGGTTTCAGAATAATGCACTCTCCATCCAACCCGGAGGGGTGCGGAACCGGGCGCAGCTCAATCGCCTTGACGGTTGCGTTAATCGGGGCATGCAGGTTGGCACTGACAAACCCCTGGGCCCTGGCAATTAACTGGCCTTTTTCAACGTGATCACCGATTTCAACAACAGGCCGTGATGGCGCACCGATGTGCTGTGTTAGCGGCAGTATCAGTTCATCAGGGATAGGCGCCCGCTCTACCGGCAACTGGGTGGATATCGCACGGTAGCCCACCAGCGGCAGACCAGCTTTCATAGGGTATGTCATGAGGCTATCCGTTTTTCTGGTGCTGGCCAATGCCAGTTCTCTATATTTTCCTCGAGCGGAACCATATCAATGCAGTCAACCGGGCAGGGGGGCAGACAAAGCTCGCAGCCGGTGCACTCATCGGTAATGATGGTGTGCATATGCTTGGCGCATCCCAGAATGGCATCTACCGGGCAGGCCTGGATGCACTTGGTGCAACCGATACAATGTTCTTCAACAATCACTGCGACCATCGGAACCTTTTCCTCGCCTACTTCCTCATCCAGTGGCAGGGGCTCACGGTCCAGCAGGACGGCTAGTTCCTGAATTGTGGCTTCGCCGCCAGGTACACAACGATTAATTTCCGCCTCACCGTTGGCGACCGCCTCGGCATAGGGACGACAACCGGCATAATCACACTGCCCGCACTGTGTCTGCGGTAGTAGTGCCTCTATCTGGTCGGCAACCGGGTCACCTTCTACCTTGAAGCGCTGGGAAAAATATCCCAGCAACAAGCCGGCGCAAAGCGTGATTAACGCAAAAATAATCGCTGTTGTGAACATGGGTTAGCCCGTATATCTCACCAGGATCTCAGAATCTGGCGCAGGGCTGGTGTGGCTGAACGCCGTGCTGGAATCCCAAAGGTAGCTACAGCTACCTTTGGGGTGAAGCACAAGTTCAGGCGTGCCAGAACAAGCCAGAGCTGAGATAGGCTTACTGATAAGCAGGCTGTAATCTAATGGCATCATTGCTATTTAATCATTTTTTTATTTATGGTTCTGTTCCGCCGCCTGGTGGGATATGCGGGCTAGATTCGTATCAGTCCTGAAAAGCCCATGAATGCCAGTGACATCAAGCCAGCAGTGACCAGTGAGATAGAGGCACCCTCAAAGGGTTTGGGTATGTCTGCAGCGAGCATACGCTCACGGATGGCGGCAAACAGTATAAGTACCAGTGAAAAGCCCACTGCTGCGCCAAAGCCAAACAGTATTGACTCGACCAGGTTATGTGCCTGCTGAACATTCAGCAGGGCAACACCAAGTACCGCACAGTTGGTTGTAATCAATGGCAGGTAAATACCCAGCACCTGATGTAGCAATGGTGATATGGCGCGCACCATGATTTCGGTAAATTGTACAACAATGGCAATGACCAGAATAAAACTGATGGTTTGTAGATACTGCAGATCAAATGGAATGAGCAGGGCAGTATTGACCACATAACTCAGGGTTGATGACAAGGTCAGCACAAAGGTTGTTGCGGCTGCCATACCAAAGGCCGACTCCAGTTTTCTGGAGACACCCATAAAGGGACACAGGCCAAGAAACTTCACCAGTACAAAATTATTGACCAGTACGGTACTCAGCAGAATGAGGGCATATTCTTTCATTTAATGTGAGTATTAATTTTCCAGTAGTACAGTTAGCCACTTTGTTCAGAAATCGGCATATTCTAAAAACACAGAGCGCGGTTATAATACCGAACTTTACGCCAGTCCCGCATGATAACAAACACAAGCGAGAATCAATAACATGCAAGAAGGCATTGCTCGGATATATAACAGTATTGTTTTGGGTAGGCCCTTAATTACCCTGATTATACTGGGGCTGATATTCGCTTTCTTTACCTGGCATATCCAGTACTTTAAGCTGGATGCCTCCGCGGATTCACTCATCCTGGAAGGCGATAAGGATCTGCAGGCCTTGCGCCAGGTGACTGAAAACTATGGTAATGCCGAGTTTCTGTTTCTCAGTTATACCCCGAAATCGGACCTGTTTTCTGATGAATCCATCGACACCCTGCGGCAGATTCGAGGTGAGCTACGGGCTATTCCACAGGTTGCCTCGACCACGACCCTGATAGATGTACCCTTGTTAAAAAGCTCGGATGTTTCCTTGCTTGAGATGCAGAACAACGTGCAGACACTGGAAAAACCCACGGTGGTGAGAGAACTTGCCCGTGCCGAGTTTATTGAAAGCCCGGTTTACCGTGATCTGATTATTAGTGCCGATGGCAAGACCACCGCATTACAGATTATTCTCAGGGGGAATGATGAATATCCTGTTCTGCTCAAGCGCCGTGATGAGTTAAGGGCCAGGGCAGCAACAGTCAAGTTAACATCTGCCCAGCAACAGGAATACCGGCAGGTTTTGATCGATTATGACGAAGCCAGCAGAGAAGTGGATGAGCAGCGTCACCTGGGTATCGAGGCGATCCGCGAGGTAGCTGAAAAATATCGCTCTGAAGGTAAGTTACATCTGGGCGGTGTGCCGATGATTGCCGATGACATGATTACATTTATCAAGAGTGACCTGATCGTGTTTGGTGTCGGCGTATTTTTATTCCTGATCGTGACCCTGGGTGTGATCTTTCGTCGTTTTCGCTGGGTATTGTTGCCATTATTGAGCTGTGTCTACGCAGGTCTGCTGATGATGGGGGTACTCGGGTTTGTGGGCTGGAACGTGACGGTGATTTCATCCAACTTTATCTCCCTGATGTTGATCCTGACCATGTCGATGAACGTGCATTTGATTGTGCGTTACCGTCAACTTTGCAAGGACCAGCCTGAAGCAGAACAACGGGCGCTGGTGCTGAAGATGGCCCGCAAGATGGTCTGGCCCTGTCTGTATACGGCATTGACCACTATCCTGGCATTCATGTCGTTGACGGTCAGTGGTATCAAGCCGGTTATTGATTTTGGCTGGATGATGACGATTGGTTTATCAGTTACCTTTCTGACTACCTTCCTGTTGTTTCCCTCTATCCTGGTGCAGTTAAAACGCTCTGTCGTGCCGCCTTCTGAAAAGGATGATTATTCCTTTACCGATGTGCTGGCACGGTTTACTGAAAGCCGAGGGACGGTGATTATCGGTAGTGCCGTTGTGCTGGCATTTGTTGCAGCTATTGGTATCAGCAACCTGCGGGTTGAGAACAGCTTTATTAACTACTTTGATGATGATACGGAAATCTATCAGGGTATGAAGTTGATAGACGAGCAGCTGGGTGGCACCACGCCGCTGGATATACTGATTGATGTAAAGGAACCGGAAATGGCGGTACAGGAGGACGAGAGCTTTTTTGACATGCTTCCCGATATGGCAGACTTTGGTTTTGAGGCGAAAAAGGAAGATACCTGGTTTACCACCTATAAAATTAACACTATCAAGGCGGTACATGATTATCTGGATAGCCAGCCGGAAATCGGCAAGGTGCTTTCACTGGCCGCACCGGTGAGGGTTGCTGAAGACCTGAATGATGGTCAGCCACTGGACAGCCTGGCACTGGCGATCATGTATCAGAAAGTACCCGTTCAGCTTAGAACTGAAATGATCGATCCCTATATCGATATCGACCGTGATGAAGCACGCATCAACCTGCGTGTTAAGGACTCGTTGCCTGATTTGCGGCGTAAGGAGTTGATCGAGCGCATTAATCGCGACCTGCATAAAGAAGTCGGGCTTGAAAAAGACCAGTACAGGATTACCGGTATGCTGGTGCTGTACAACAATATGTTGCAGAGTTTGTTTACTTCACAGATCGAGACACTGGGTACCGTGATGCTGGGTATCTTTATTATGCTGCTTATTCTGTTTCGTTCGTTCAAGCTGGCTATTATCGGTATCCTGCCCAATATCCTTTCCGCCCTGTTGATACTGGGTATTATCGGTTTACTGGGCATTCCACTTGATATGATGACCATTACCATTGCCGCGATCACAATCGGTATCGCGGTCGATAATGCGATTCACTATATTTACCGCTTTCGGGAGGAATTTCCCCGGCAGGGTATGGACTACCTGCGTACCTTGCACTACTGTCATGCCAATATCGGCAAGGCGGTGTTTTATACCGCGGTCACTATTATTGTCGGCTTTTCAATTCTGGTGCTGTCGAACTTTATCCCTACCATCTATTTTGGCCTGTTTACTGCGCTGGCAATGGCAATTGCCCTGTTGGCGGCGCTGACCCTGTTACCAAGGTTGATCCTGATCACCAGGCCGTTTTAGCAGGCTGTTGAAAAATCCTCAGATGGCACGATACGGCGTTAAAAAGATCCTCAAAATGCTCATTTATTCCATATAAACTCCGCTTTCTCGGATATTTTTGCCTTGTCTCGCACTCACCTGAGAATTTTTCAACAACCTGCTGGGTCTATACCTATCAGGTGTAGTGAACACATCTCACCTTGTCACTATCCGAGCAGTAAGGACGACATGCTCGTCATATTAAAATCGCATCATGGTAATCATCTCCAACAGGATGCCGATGGAGATATCTTCAATGCCATCTGAGTTTGACATCATTAAACAACTGGCCAGTAGCCAGTCAGTTTGTCGTGATGAAGTCATACTCGGCATTGGTGATGATGCCGCCATACTGAATATCCCACCGGATTATGAACTGGTAATCAGCACCGATACGCTCAATGTCGGTGTACATTTTCCAGAGGACACCCGTGCCCGGGATATTGGTTACAAATCACTGGCCGTTAGCCTCAGCGACATGGCCGCCATGGGGGCAGAACCGGTGGCAGTCAATTTGTCGATGTCGTTGCCTGAGCCAGATCCGCAGTGGATAAGCGGCTTTGCCGAAGGGCTGTTCTCGCTAGCGGACCAGCATAATGTCCAGTTGTCCGGCGGCGACACCACACGTGGACCACTCAGTATCAGCATGACGATTTTTGGCATGGTCTCTAAAGGCCGGGCGCTACGGCGCAGTACAGCCGGGGCAGGCGATTCAATTTTTGTTACCGGTACCCTGGGGGACGCGGGTGCCGCCCTGCTGGGTTTGCTGGGTGAGCTCAAATTAAATGGGCCGCAGCAACTGGCACTGAACGAAAGATTAAACCGCCCGCAGCCACGCGTTGCCATGGGGCAGGCATTGATGGAAATCGCGAGT
>JAPHTU010000221.1 GCA_026196145.1 Gammaproteobacteria bacterium | reverse complement strand
CTCAAATTAAATGGGCCGCAGCAACTGGCACTGAACGAAAGATTAAACCGCCCGCAGCCACGCGTTGCCATGGGGCAGGCATTGATGGAAATCGCGAGTAGTTGTATTGATATCTCGGATGGGCTGACAGCAGATCTGGGGCATATCCTGGAGCAAAGTCGTCTGGGGGCCATGCTATATGTTGATCAGCTACCAATATCGGATACCTATCGTGAGGTCTTTGATCTGGCTGGCGGCTGGCAGTTACCGCTGAATGCAGGCGATGATTATGAATTATGTTTTACAGTGCCGGAGGACAGGCTGTCAAAACTGGAACATATCGTGTCCACCATGGACATACCGATTACCTGCATCGGCATGACGGAATCCCGGCCTGGTTTACATCTCATGATGCCTGATGGTTCAACAGTAACCGTAGAGCCATCAGGCTATGATCATTTTAGATGAAAAAAATTAAGCGCAATCACGCACCACGTTCCATCTGGACCAACCCGGTACATTTTCTGGCCTTTGGTCTGGGTACGGGTGCGTCGCCTTATGCGCCGGGTACAGTGGGAACCTTGCTGGGCATTCCGCTGGTCTACCTGTTATCTGACTCGCCGTTATGGGTCTATCTCATGGTCTGCTGTGTACTGATACTCGTCGGTACCTGGATTTGCGATAAGACATCAAGGGATATCGGTGTGCATGATCACAGTGGAATCGTGATCGATGAGGTGGCCGGTTACCTGGTCACGATGATCGCGATACCCGTCAATATCTGGACATTGCTTGCGGCCTTTATTGCGTTCCGTGTGTTTGACATCATCAAGCCCTGGCCGATTGACTGGCTCGATAAAAAGGTACGCGGTGGCCTGGGGATTATGGTGGATGATCTGTTGGCGGGTATTTATGGACTGGCCGTCATGTGGCTCATATTATGGGTCTTCCCGTCCATAGCATGAAATAACAGCCTTAAATGTGATCTACCTCTCAGAATTATTCTGTCAGGGTTTCTATCGTGCTATTTCTATGCTAATAATTGACGGATGAAAATCCCCTTCCTGCTGCTGTGTTGCCTGATGCTGATGCCTGCGGCACATGCCGAGAATCTGTATTATGAAGGTGGGCAGTATGGGCGTGTGTATAAATGGGCGGATGACTATGGCAATGTCCACTACACGCGGCACCCGCCGGAATATGGCAGCTATAGTGAGATCGATCAGGCCCCGCCGGCTAAAAAAGAGGGTCCCCAGCCGGCTAATGAAGCAACAGGTGATACGCAGTCAGGTGATGGCTGGATTGCGGATCAGGCTGCTGCCGGGAAGTTAACCGCCAAGGATATTATCAATCGAAACTGTATTATCGCCAGAAACAATCTCACGCTACTTCAAAATGTTCGGGGTAAGCAGTTGACATACACCGATAGCGAGGGAAGGACCGCCAATGTAGATAACGCGCAAAGGGCGGCACGTATCAAGGCGGCGCAGGATAATATCGCACACTACTGCCAGTAATTTTTTGCCCTCATCACATTAGGCTCATTCCCTGGAAATCAGGTATACAGCACCGGCTGGGTTTCTGTTTGCATAACACTGGCAAGTAAGTGGAATAGCGGTGATTCCACGCCCTTATCGACCATTTATCAGAAAGAATACGGGGCTGATGCACCTGTTACTGTTTAATCGGGGCAGTATCCGCTATAAACCGTATTGAAGGGTATGGTGGGTTATTAATTTAAACAGTGTTAAATTAGTTGTGCCGGGCGTGATACTGGATGGTACGTTTATCGATATGAAGGTAGTGAAGGATGTGGCGCAGCTGCATGCAACGGAATCCAGTTATACTTCCGGTACTAACAGGAGCTATGGCCGAAGTAGCAGGGTAATTGTGGCTATAATTGTATTCATGACTAAGAGTTGGCGGTAACCCAGGTCGCATTAAGCGTTATGATCCTGACGATTCATACAAAATACTATTCCCGGTTCGCCACGTTGTTACTGGCGATGCTTGTGTCTGCTCTTTCCGGTTTGTCACTGGCCGATGATACCGATATCTATTTTTCCGGTGCCGGTGTACAGAATTCAATCCCTAGCGTGCTGTTTGTACTCGATACCTCGTCCAGCATGGAAAACCGGATCGATGTCAACGAAGACGGTGATACGGATGACCCCGAGGATATTAGTCGTATCGAGGCCTTGCGTAATGCAATGCAGTCATTGCTGAGCAGGGTGGATAAGGTGCGCGTGGGGATTATGCGCATGAATGGTGCGGCCTCTCCCAGCGGCTCGGGCACTTCGCTGGCCTGTAAGAGTGGCACCCAGTTATCAAGGGATGGCCAGACTTATGTTGATGGGCTGCCAGATGTCACAAACACAGGTAATACCGGCATGACAACGGCCAACGCGAGTAATGCCTGCTACATCCCGACGGGTGGAAGCGTCATGTTCCCGGTGTCTGATCTGGATGTGCCGGTCACCAGCATCAACGGAGAGGATAATCGCTTTAGCCTTGCCGTGCCTATTGTTGCTAGCAGCGATGATGCTGAAGAGGAAGATCCAGGGAATGTTGTTACCGATAATACGGTCATGCAGATGTCGGTTGAACAATGCGCCCCGGCTTCCATCACCACGAAGACCTATCAGATAACGGGGCTTAATGACAATGCCGGTGAGTACTTTGGCACGGTCAATGATTACTGGACCTATATCGGTTACCCGAGACTCACATCCGGTTTCCGTTTTTCTGCGGTTGATATCCCGGCAGGGGCAAAGATTACCAATGCCGTCATGCGTTTCACTGTGTTGACCAACTATGGCGATGTTAATACCACCATTCACGGTGATATGAGTAATGGCAACAACCCCCTGGAATTTATCGGCACGAACAATATCACTACCAGGAATGCGACGCAGACGACTGCTGCCGTTGACTGGAACGGAATCCCCACCGTGCCCTACAACACAACCTTTCAATCTCCGGACATCTCTTCCATCGTGCAGGAAATCGTCGATGCCCCCGGGTGGACCCCCGGTGCCGGCCAGCATATGGCATTTACCCTGGACAGCGACAATTCCACCGGCTTTGGATACCGGCGTGTCTGGTATCACGGTTCTGACCCCACCAAATCGGCCGATCTGGAGGTGTCTTATTGCTCGCCGGTCGCACCTGACAAGTCATGGGTCGGTCTACGTTTTCAGGATGTGGGCGTGCCTCAGGGGGCGACCATTACCTCTGCCAGTATCAGCCTTACTGCCGCTGTAACCAATGCGAACGTCGGAGTCGCCGGTGAGCAGTTGGATATCCGTATAGAGAACAGTAGCGATGTCACCAATACCTTCAGTAATACGTTTCCGGACAGAGTCAGAGACAGACCACTGATGCCCACCTCCATTCCCTGGTCTGGTGCGCAGATGGCGGCGATAGACCCCGCTAACCCCTTGTGGATACAGGGAGATAGTTACAAGACGCCAGAGCTTAAAACGCTGGTGCAGGCCGTGGTTGATCGTACCGACTGGTGTGGTGGTAACAGTATGGGTTTTCACTTTGAAGGGCGTGACACCTTCCCCACTCACAATCTGATGCGCGCCATCCAGAGTTACGACGGTGATCCGGGTAGTGCCCCGGTCCTGAACCTGACCTATGATGCCTCGGCTATCAGTGGCACGGCCAATGGCTGCGATAACGTGTCGTATAGCCTGCCGGTGGTTAAAGGTACACATGATGCCCGGGAAAAAACGGATGGCGTGATGGAGGTTAACCGGAGCGATATGGATCTCGGTACCAGTCACAGATATGGCGTGATTTTTTCCCTGCCGGTTGATAAAAATACCATCGTTAACGATGCCAGACTGCAGTTTACACTCAAGGAAGATGAGTCCTCCAGCTCTGCTACCTATTATGTGAATGCGCAGGCGGCTGATCATGCTGAAGATATTTCGAGCGCGGCATTTGATCTGTCAAGCCGCCCCCGGGTGCTTGCCGGTAGTGGTAACAGTGTGACGGCGCAGCCGTCATGGGAGTGGCGGGCAGGGCAAAACATCACGCTGGACGTCAAATCTCTGGTGCAGTCTGTTATCAATCGCGACGGCTGGGTCAAGGACAACCAGATCGCCTTGTTTATCAATGAAAATAATGGCGTAGACCGTCGTTCCTGGTCTTATGAAGGAAGCGTCATCAATGCACCGCGGCTGCTGCTGGACGTCAGGCAGTTTGACACGGTGAAAACCGTGCGCGATCGCCTGTTGGAAATCAATGACAGCATGAGGAACTCCACACTGCTGAGCTGGACACCCAGCGTGGAGACGTTATACGAGTCGGCTCTGTACTGGCGCGGCAAGGGCGTGGATTTTGGCAAGGAACGGGGCATGGCCCGCATCACTGCCTCTGGTTTATTACAGGTTGATCCGCTACCTGCCCCAGCTATTGATTACAGAACTCGCATGCATCGGACCCTGACCAGTCACCCCGGCTCCTGGACAGGCGGTACCTATGTTGAGCCTGCTGCCGAGTGTAAGTTTTCCCACGACGCCGCTTGTGTACAGGACTATATATCCGGTTCGCCTGACTATATCTCGCCAGCTAGTGGCAGCAATAACTGCGGCAAGAATTACACTATATTCCTCACCGATGGTGCGCCGACCTTTACCAACGATAGTACGGTGAGCAAGATTACCAACGAGTTTAGTGAATTCAGTAGCTGTTCAATCAGTTTTTTTGAAAATATCCAGGGTAGCAGGGGCCGTTGTGCGGTCGAGATGGCTGACGCCCTGCTGAATAACGACCTTGATGGCGATGCCAGCAATGGCAAGCAGACGGTAAAAACCTACACCATTGGTTTCAATCTGGACGATGACTACAGCAACATCTGGTTGAACCAGATTGCCGATGCAGGTGGCGGGCAATTCTTTACTGCCAATACTTCAGATAACCTGCTGCAGGTCTTTAGCGAGATATTCACTGACGTGCTGGGGCAACCGACCAGCCTTGCCGCCCCCGCAGTGACGACTGATTTTTTCAATCAAACAAAAAGCAGTGACGAGGTCTATTTTGGTGTATTTAATCCGCAACTAGAAAAGCGCTGGGATGGTAATGTCAAACGTTTCAGGATCTGTGTAGATAGTAGTACCGCTGTCAATGGCGTGACCTGTACACCACCGCAAGTAGCTGATAGTGCCGTGCTGGATCGCACCGGTGTTGAGGCGACAGATCCCGTGACCCACTTGTTTAAAGACTCTTCACGTAGTTTCTGGACGACCGGAATTGATGGCAACATAACGAAGAAGGGTGGTGCGGGTGCCCAGATTACTGATTATACGACACGCAAGATCTATACTGATGAAAGTTCGTCCGGTCTGCCATTAACGACCACGTCACTGGATACGGCCGAGTTTAATTTTAATGCCGCTAACTGGGATTCAACCAGCAACCCTGATCTGACACATATCCATGGCGTGGTATGTGATTTCCCGGCCACGCTGACTGCCGACTCGGAATGTGAAAATAAAATGCTGTGGTTGCTCGGTAAGGATGTGCTTGATGAAGACCTTGATGACATTACCGCGGAAACCCGCTGGGGCTTTGCAGATAGTCTGCATGCCAGCCCGGTGCCGGTCACCTATGGGTATACCGATTCGATTATCAATAAAGACACCAATGCCGACGGCGTCCCCGATACCGGGAACGGTGAGTATGATATTGGTGAAGCACAGGCCAAAAAACTGCTGGTTAATACCAACGACGGCGCACTACGCATGATTAACCCGGATAATGGTAGAGAAGACTGGCGCTTTATGCCGCTTGCAACGCTTGCCAATGTTGGTCAACGCTATGATAACCAGCAGGGTACACATGTGTATGGCATGGATGCAACGCCGGTACTGCATATCAAGGATAACAACAACAATGGGGTTATCGAGCCACAGTCAGGTGCCAAACTAAATGATACCGTACATCTCTATCAGGTGATGCGCAGGGGTGGCAATTACCTGTATGCACTGGATATTACGCCAGCCGCCACCCTCACCAGTTCCGCTGGCACCATCGTCCCTAAAATCAGATGGCGGATACAGGGCGGTACCGGGAGTTATGTCCGTATGGGGAAGAGCTGGTCGAAACCGGTGCTCGCCACCATTAATGTTGATACCGATGGCTTTGGAACCATGGCGAAAAAAGATGTATTGATCATGGGCGGTGGTTACGACGAAGACCTCGATACCAATTTTGGTACCAGTAACAGTAACCCTAACCTGGGCAATGCCATCTATATAATAGACCCGGATACTGGCAACAAGCTGCTGTCTATCAGCCATAAGGCAGACATACCCAATGGTATCCTCGCCGGTAGCGGGGCCGATATTGAAATCAGTGGTCTTAACCATTCTGTTGTTTCACAAATATCGTTGATAGATAGTGATGATGATGGAGTCGACGATCGTCTGTATTTTTCCGATACGGGCGGCAATGTCTGGCGAGTGGACCTGGGCCACGATATTAGCGTTAACGGCGGGTTGGTTGTGACAGCATCAACCAGGACAATCGTGGGGCGCCTGGCCAGTCTGTCTACCAGCGGCACGGCAGCAGACGAACGACGGCTTTACAATGACCTGGCTGCTATCAGGGTGAAGGATACGCAATATACCGACACGACTTCATATACGAACAATAGCGGCGCGGATACCGGCAAGCTGACCTATGTAATCCTCACCAGTGGATATCGGGCAAACCCGCTGGAAACCGTTATCAATGACAAGATGTACGCGCTGCGAGATAAAATTGTTAACCGGATGGAAGACAATGATTCGGATCGCAAGGCAGATGGGCCCGGCTTTATTTTGCCTATCATGGATAACACCACTGATCTTGCAGATATCACCAACGAGGCCTTAACGAAGATCGGTGACATAGGTACCAATGATGCCAGGGATAAACGTGGTTATTCCTTTGATTTTCCGGATGTGGGGGAAAAAGGCCTAAGTCGGGTGTCAGTGTTATAT
>JAPHTU010000184.1 GCA_026196145.1 Gammaproteobacteria bacterium | reverse complement strand
CGGTGGTGCCGGAAGTATAAAACAACATAGCCGGGTCATCCGGCCCGGGACAAGGCAATTCCTCGGGACCGTCGGACAGATGCCGCAGTCCGTGTGGGTCATCATTTTCCGCATCAAGCAGGAAGGGGGTTAGATCCGCCAGCGCGCAAAGGCGTTCCACCTTGTCAATGGTGGACATTGCGAAACGGGCGCCACTGTCGGTGAGCACATATTGCAGCGTCGCATCGTCCATCTGCGCATCCACGGGTAGCACGACAGCGCCTATCCGGATAATGCCAAGGCAGGCAAGAATGTACTCCGGACTGGGGTCGGAGTACACCACCACTGCTTCACCCTGTGCGACACCCGCTCCGACCAGGCCGCGGGCCAGTCGCTTCACATCATCGGCCAGTTCAGTATAAGAGTATTCCTTGATCCCGGTTTCATATAACGCCAGTACGGCGGGGCTATCACCATGCCGCGGCAGAGCATCGAACAGAGGAATCAGGGTCTCCATTTGGTCGAGCGGTGCATTGGTCACCGGTTGCTCCTCGTTTTAGGTCTCATTGCAGCGGTAGCCAGGGAAGAAAACACTTGCCGATTTTATTAGCTTGACTCCCTGCCGGGATCACTCCATTTGATGAACTAAGTATAGGAAAAATAAACGTATAGTCTCCAGATATCGCCGCTAATCCGGGGCAGAGAGCAGAATTAATTCGAGTCTGACCCCATATACCCGGCATTTTACACCCGTCATTTTGTCGCCCTTAATAGCAATTTGTTTTCGATGGGTACATATTTTGATGCTGCTTTAATTAATGAGCTGGCTGTGAGTTGAGGAACACCATAGACCTCTACCGGAACTTTGTAATCCGTTTGAATTTTTGTTACTAGCAAGTCGAAATCGCCATCTCCGGAAGCTAATACCACTAAATCTGCTCCTTTCGCGTATTCCATAGCATCAAGGGTTATACCAACATCCCAATCGCCTTTGGCAGAACCATCTGATCTTTGTATATATGGCTTTAGCTTTACCTCGAACCCTATAGCTCTAAGAATATTTTGAAATTGTCTTTGTTTTTCATCGCCCCGATCAGTGGTATAGGCAATAGCTTTCATGACATTTCTATTTTTCGTAACTTCTGCCCAGAACGCGTTGTAGTCGAAATTGCAATGATGAGCTTGCCTTGTTGTGTAGTAAATATTCTGGACATCAACAAGTATAATAACTTTTTCCATCGGTTCTCTAAATCCTGGTGATACGACCCATATGCCTAACTTGTGATGAGCGCGCACCCGTCGTGCGCCTTATAATTTCCATATACAGCGCTTTTTTCGCGCTGCAAAACAATCTGGGTTCGAGAGTAATATTCGCTAAATATCAGCAACAATTTCTCTATGAACCGGTACTTCCGTTGCCAAAAGGTGTCAGTCGGGGCAACCAACGAGAAACTTCTCTTTGATACGATTCCCACTGTATCCCGAACTGCGTTTTCAACCAGACTTCTTCGTCACGAACAACCCGTACATGAAATCCAACAGTTAAAACGATAGCGTATATAACCAGTAATGCAGACCAGAAATAGATACTCCAGCCTAGAACTAATAGTAGAACACCTATATACATGGGATTACGTACAAATCGGTACAAACCGACCACGACCAGTTTAGTTGGCGGATCCCACGGTGCCAGTGTTCCTCTACCTGATACATAAAAGTCACGAACACACCAAAGCAACACAAAGGCACCGATGAACATAACAATAAAACCTGGAGCCCAATGTTCCCCACGCCATGGATCATAATACGCGATTAAAGGCGGCAGGATTACGGCGACGATTCCGGGAAGTGCAATAAATGATAGTAATGCGCGAAGAACCATTATGACTGCCCACTAGGTGACAAGCAGAATCATAGAACAATTTCTTCAAATATTAGCAACAATTGCTCTCTGACCCGGTTTTCCTTTTCGGGCTTTACATTTATCGGAATTAAATTGTTAACCATGGTGGAATCTCTTGCATTACTAGCTGGAGCTTTGCCGCCCCCTCTGGCGTAAATAACCATGCAAATGCACCGCAATTTAGCAAGAGAGTTACCCAGAACACTGCACGAAATGATTGTTTCCTGGATTTATGTCGTAACTTTTGTTGAGCGATGAGTGCGCCAGGCCAGCCTCCAGCTAATGACAGTAAGTGTAAAGTACTTTCTTGTGTTCTCCATGCTCCTTTCCTGGCTGCAGACTTATCCAACGCGTACATAATAAAGGTGAGTAGACTTACGATCATATATAGCATAAGAATTTGAAGTGGTATTCTTCCTATTAGAACAGTGAACCCGACTATGACAAGAAAGAAAGCTGCAAGATCGATTGACCAAGAACCCTGTTTTCGTTTTGTCTTTTCCGGGGATCGATCACCATCTAATGTGGCCTTTATAGCGCATGGTCGTCCTTGCTTATCAGATGAGACCGTATAAGTTACTATCTGATCGACTTCCGGACGTCTACTGCGGTTGTTTAACGCGGTAACATGAATGAATATTTGTTTCCCACCAGCAACCGGCGCAATAAATCCAAACCCCTTCTCTTCATTCCAGGATATTATTTTTCCTTTAGTTCGCATATCGTTTATATACTGAGGAAGAAGCGTGGTCTGTCCCGATGATTATTTTGCTTTCTTTTTCTTCTATTATGCTGCCGCTTCAGACAACCTTCTTTGGCGGTCCTGCTCTTCAGCGAATGCCGCCTTGATTTCCTGCATCACTACGTCCACATCTGCGATCTCCGTGCTTTCCTCATAGTGGCCGGTTAACTCAACCTCGGGATGTAGTTCACCGCCTTCATATAGCGCCCAGATTTCCTTAGCATATTGACGTCCCAGTAATTCGCTGGCGTACAGACCATAGTATTTGGATATATTGTTAACATCCCGCTCCAGCATAACCTGGGCGTGGTTATTGGCTGCAGCATTAACCACCTGCGGTAGATCGATAATCACCGGGCCGTATTCATCCACCAGCACATTAAATTCTGACAGATCGCCATGTATCAGCCCGATGCTGAGCATACGTACCACGTACTGCATGACGATGGCATGGTCTTCAAGTGCTTGCTCTGCCGACATGGATACGTCGTTAAGGCGCGGCGCCACCAGCCCATCGTCGCTCGTGATTAGCTCCATCAGCAAGACGCCGTCAAAGCAACCGTAAGCTCGCGGAACGCGCACACCAATATCAGCCAGACGATAGAGCGCGTCCACTTCGGCGTTGTGCCAGATTTGTTCCTGCTGACTTCGACCGAACTTCGAGCCTTTCTCCATTGCCCGGGAACGACGGCTATTACGTACCTTGCGACCTTCCTGGTATTGCACGGCCTGTTTGAAACTACGTCGGTCTGCGTCCTTGTAAACCTTGGCACAGCGGATCTCGGAACCGCAGCGTACTAAATAGACAGTGGCCTCTTTACCGCTCATCAGTTGGCGGATGACTTCATCCACCAGACCATCATCGACCAGGGGCTGGATTCGTTTCGGGATTTTCATGGCGCCCTTATATCTTTCCTACCGGGGCATAGCAACCATTATCACCAATCTGTCTCAAAAACCTGAGTCAGAGGGCAATATTCTCTAGTATTAGCGACAATTGCTCTGAGCCGATTTTCCTTGCTATTGTGTGAGTCGAAGAAGAAACGTGGTCTATCCCCTATTGTTCGCTGCAACACAACAGTGGGGCAGACTACAAATATTAGGGTCAGTACAAATATTAGGGTCAGAGAACAATTCCTTCTAATATAAGAAACAATTGCTCTCTGACCCGGTTTTTATTTTTGCATCAGATAAAAGTTGTTCTGAAAATCATGCTCCAGTTGGTGGATAGAGATATCTTCAAAGCCTGCCTGACGTAACATTTCCACTGCGAGTTCTTCGCCCCACATAGTGCCCAGTCCGGCACCACCTTGTGCCAGCGATACAGTCATACAGTGCATAGTGGATAGTGTGTACAGTAGTGGCGCAATAGGATGATCAAGATTGTTTTCCAGTTGGCTGGATGCTCGGATATCCTGCATGAGAAATTGTCCACTCTGTTTGAGGCTACGATATATACCGTCAAGCACCCCTTGTGGATTGGCCTGATCGTGTATGGCATCAAAAGCAGTGATCAGATCAAATACCCTGGTTTCAGCCAGTTGGTCAAAATCACTCAGGTCACGTTCAATAAATTGTATATTCTGCAACCCAAGTGACTTGGCTGCAGCACGTGCAAAAGTTAAAGCCTGTTCCGACAAGTCATAGCCGACAAACTTACTGTTCGGGTAACTGCGCGCCAGATGTAACAACACACTCCCTTTCCCACAACCGATATCCAGTACTTTGATACCCTGTTCCAACCGAGCCACACCGGGGCCAAGCAGCGGCAGAATATGCTCATCTAGGGCCGACAACACTGTCTGGCCGCTATCCTCGGCCATGACTTCCTGGAACCTCGGGAAATGTTCATAACCGACACCGCCTCCCTTACGAAAACAATCGACAATCTTGTCTTCAACCAGGCCCATCATGCCGATGTACTGTGCATATACCGCAATATTATCGGGTGATGATTTACGACACAGCATTGCAGCATGGGATTCCGGCAGCTGGTAATGCGCATCTTCCACACGGTATTGCACAATACCCCCGGCTACCACAGCCGCCAGCCATTCCTTGACATAGCGGCACTCCAACCCGGTATGTGCTGCGATCTCCTCTGTACTTGCGGCAGTCAATTCCGCCATACTATCGAATAGCCCGGTCCTGTGACCTATTGAAACCATCAGCGACAAAGCACCCTGATTCAACATATCCAGCATTCTTTCAGAAAAATCATCTACTGGTCTGGCTTCATTCAACATTGCTATGCAGGCATTACACATCATCTTCTCCTCTTTCAGTTATTCATGATTTATTTATGTTGCCGAAAGTCTAAATGAGAGTTTTTTAAGACATCAACACAACTACCGATTTTATTTTCAGTCACTTATGTTATTGTTTTATAAGATATAGTTTTTCACACAATGGCCTGCATACAACTGCTCGCCATAATTCGGGCTGGTTTCTGACCAGCGGTACAAAAACAAACCCGGACAGGAAACCCAGCATGCCTAAAGACGGCAGTATCACTCGCAATAAAATCATGGATGTCGCCCAGCAAATGGTTTTAAACGTCGGGTTGGCTGGCACTTCGGTGGAAAAAGTCATTGAGCAGGCAGACGTCACCAAAGGCACCTTCTTTTATCACTTCAAAACCAAACACGATCTGGCGGCCGCCATGATTGAACGCTACGCCGAAAATGACCGACACCACTTTGCTGACAGCATGCAAAAAGCTGAACAACTGGCTCGCGATCCGTTACAACAACTACTGATTTTCCTTGGATTGTTTATTGAAATGACAGACCGGATGGAAGAACCGTTTCCTGGCTGCCTGTATGCCTCCTACTGTTATCAAAGCGGTGCCATTTCTGCTGACATCATGGAAACGGTGGAACATATGACACGATACTGGCGTCAGCGTTTGGGCGATAAAGTTAAACAGGTAATGCAACTTTACCCGGCGCGTATCCCGGTGGAGAAAAACCAGGTGGCCGACCATGTACTAACTACTTTTGAAGGTGCATTTATTCTAGCGAAGATCATGAACGAACCAAAACTAGCATCGGAACAATTAATTCAGTGCCGCAACTATCTGGAACTATTGTTCAGCCCGACCTAGCGCATGTCGAACTCGCGACCTTGCATGAGTGATCCAGGTCAGTGCGCAATTTTTTCTCATATTAGAGATTATTGGGAATATTCGGGGACCACGTTTCTTATTACTGTACCCACCTTGGTATTCATATCTTGATTTCATTGAGACCACCACTCCCGGCTCATTTTTACCACCTTTACAATTTCCTAGGTTTCCACCTTTATATTAGGAAAATCACATATTTACCTATATAATGCGCGACCTTTTTTTGACCCACCGGCCCCGCCAGTTACCCTCCATGATTCAGAATCTTCGAAATATCGCCATTATTGCGCACGTTGACCACGGTAAAACCACCCTGGTCGATGAACTGCTGAAACAGTCCGGCACCTTTGGCGAACGCTTTGGCGAGGTCGAGCGCGTCATGGACTCGAACGACCTGGAAAAGGAGCGCGGTATCACCATCCTTTCCAAGAATACCGCCCTCGACTGGAAGGATTACCGTATTAATATCGTCGATACCCCCGGACACGCCGATTTTGGTGGCGAGGT
>JAPHTU010000051.1 GCA_026196145.1 Gammaproteobacteria bacterium | reverse complement strand
TGTCTCGGACTTGCCACCCGTGGTGTTATAAACAGTCTCCAGTAACTTACGCACCTCGGCTGCCTTTGCCTGCTTGTCCAGCATGGCGCCAATTCTCAAACCGACACCTTTAGCCGCCCAGCCCAGGTGAGTTTCCAGCACCTGGCCGATATTCATCCGTGAAGGTACGCCCAATGGATTCAGAACCACATCAACCGGCGTGCCATCTTCCAGGTAAGGCATATCCTCTTCCGGCACAATCATGGAAATCACACCCTTGTTACCATGACGACCAGCCATCTTGTCACCCGGCTGGATGCGGCGCTTCACGGCCAGGTAGACCTTAACCATTTTCAGCACGCCCGGCGCCAGATCATCACCGGTGGTGATCTTGCCGCGCTTTTCTTCATAGTACTCATCGAAGTGCTTGTGCAATGACTTCAGTTGCTCGGACATGGCTTCTGTCTGGCGGTTGGCGTCTTCATTCTTGAGACTGATCTCAAACCACTTGTCACGGGAAATCTCTGCCAGCATCGCCTGGGTAATCTTGGCGCCTGCCTTGATGCCTCTGGGACCGGAGTCCGCCACCTTGCCCAGCAGGATTTTCTCCAGACGCTGATACAGATCTTCCTCAAGAATACGCTGCTGATCACCCAGGTCTTTACGTACCTGATCGAGTGCTGTCGCCTCGATTTCCAGTGCCCGGCTGTCTTTATCAACGCCATCACGGGTAAAGACCTGCACATCGACCACCACGCCATTCATGCCCGGCGGTACACGTAGTGATGAGTCCTTCACATCGGAGGCCTTTTCACCAAAGATCGCTCGTAATAACTTCTCTTCCGGTGTTAGCTGGGTTTCACCTTTTGGCGTTACCTTACCGACCAGGATGTCTCCCGGCTTAACTTCGGCACCGATGTAAACCACACCAGCCTCGTCCAGCTTGGATAGCGCGCCTTCCCCGACATTTGGAATATCAGCCGTTACCTCTTCCGAACCCAGCTTGGTATCACGGGCCACGCAGGTCATTTCCTGAATATGAATCGTGGTAAAACGATCTTCACGTACCAGTTTTTCAGAGATCAGGATAGAGTCTTCAAAGTTATATCCATTCCAGGGCATGAAGGCGACCATCATATTCTGCCCCAAGGCCAGCTCACCCAGGTCAGTAGACGGACCGTCAGCAATAATATCGCCTTTAGTGATCACATCACCCGGTTTTGCCAATGGGCGCTGGTTGATACAGGTATTCTGGTTAGAACGCGTGTATTTGGTCAGGTTATAGATATCCACACCCGACTGACCGGCAATGGTTTCGTCGTCATTGGCACGCACCACGATACGGCCAGCATCGACAGAATCAACCACACCGCCACGCCTGGCGACTACGGTAACACCGGAATCTGAAGCCACGTTTCGCTCGATACCGGTACCGACCAGCGGTTTGTCAGCCTTCAGGGTTGGTACTGCCTGACGTTGCATGTTGGAACCCATGAGTGCGCGGTTGGCGTCATCATGCTCCAGAAAAGGAATCAATGCGGCCGCAACAGATACAATCTGCCTTGGCGATACATCCATATACTGCACCTGATCCGGTGTCGCCATGGTAAATTCGTTACGATGGCGTGCCGATACCAGGTCATCCATCAAGGTACCCTTGGCATCCAGATTCGTGTTGGCCTGTGCGATCACATACTCACCTTCCTCGATTGCCGACAGGTAATGCACTTCATCGGTTGCCTTGCTGTTCTTGACCACGCGGTATGCGGTTTCAAGAAAGCCGTACTCGTTGGTACGCGCGTAACAGGCCAGTGAGTTGATCAGACCAATGTTCGGGCCTTCCGGCGTTTCAATAGGACAAACCCGGCCATAGTGTGTGGGGTGCACGTCGCGCACCTCAAAACCAGCACGTTCACGCGTCAGACCGCCCGGACCTAGCGCGGAAACACGTCGCTTGTGAGTGATTTCTGATAGCGGATTATTCTGATCCATAAACTGCGACAATTGCGAGGAACCAAAAAACTCCTTCACGGCTGCCACCACCGGCTTGGCATTAATCAAATCCTGAGGCATCAGGCCTTCGGATTCATTCTTGGACAATAGCTCGTTGACAGCGCGCTCTACACGTACCAGGCCAACCCGGAAGGTATTTTCCGCCATCTCACCAACGCTACGAATACGACGATTACCCAGATGGTCAATGTCATCAACGTTACCCTTGCCATTACGGATATCAATCAATGTCTTCAGCACATCAACAATATCTTCCTTCGACAGCGTGCCCTGACCGGTAGTTTCTTCACGACCCATGCGACGGTTAAATTTCATGCGACCAACGGCAGACAGGTCATAACGGTCGGGGGAGAAAAACAGGTTATTAAACAGGTTGGTTGCCGAATCCTTGGTAGGCGGCTCACCCGGGCGCATCATGCGGTAAATCTCGATCAATGCCTCCAGCTCCGATTTGGTCGAATCTATCGCCAACGCATTGGAAATATACGGGCCACAGTTCAGGTCGTTTGTATAAATCGTTTTAAGCTCACCAACACCATGCTCATTCAACGCTACCAGCAATTCTTCGGTAATCTCATCATTGGCGCTGGCGATAACCTCACCAGTCTCGGTATCAATAATATTATTGGCCAGCATCTTGCCATGCAGGAACTCCAGGGGAACAGAAAGCTTGTCTATTCCGGCCTTCTCCAGTTCCATCACATGACGGGCAGTAATACGCTTGCCTTCTTCCACCAGCACCTTGCGTTTGATTTTGATCTCAAACACTGCAGTTTCACCACGCAAACGGGACGGCACCAGGTCCATCTCGGCATCTTCCTGACCAAGCGCAAACGTATCGGTATCAAAAAACATGTCCAGCATCTGCTCATTGTCATAGCCCAGTGCACGCAGCAATATACTGGCAGGCAACTTGCGACGACGGTCGATACGAACAAATACCGCATCTTTGGGATCGAATTCAAAATCCAGCCATGAACCACGATATGGAATAACGCGGGCGTTATACAGTAGCTTGCCCGATGAATGTGTTTTACCCTTGTCATGATCAAAGAAAACACCGGGTGAACGATGTAACTGGGATACGATGACACGCTCCGTACCATTGATCACAAAGGCGCCGGTATCTGTCATCAATGGCAGTTCACCCATATAGACTTCCTGCTCCTTGACCTCCTTTACCGGCTTCTTTGCACCAGAGGCATCCTTGTCGTAGATAACCAGACGCACCTTTACACGCAGAGGCGCCGCATAGGTCATGCCACGCAACTGGCATTCACTCACATCAAACACGGGATTACCCAGACGATAACTGACGTACTCCAGTGCCGCGCTACCGGAAAAACTGACTATAGGGAAAACGGTGCTGAATGCCGCATGCAGACCATGCCCCGCACGCTCATCCTCGTTTGCATCGCTTTGCAGAAACTTCTTATAGGAATTCACCTGGGTAGCGAGCAGGTAGGGGATCTCCATTACCTTGGGACGCTTGCTAAAATCTTTGCGAATACGTTTTTTCTCGGTAAAACTATAAGCCATTACGACACCTCGTGTCCTGTGGGCACTTTATCAATCAGCATCGACAAAATCCCCAAATCGTCTACGAATCAAGACTGACTACAGTCAGCCTGAAATATCCTTAACAACAGGAAAAGGCCAGTCGTCCGAAGACGACTAACCTGAGTCCCGTTAATACGATTAATCAAGTATTACTTGAGTTCTGCAGCAGCGCCTGCTTCCGTCAGTTGCTTGACTACGTCTTCAGCTTCAGCCTTCTCTACACCTTCTTTCACTGCACAAGGCGCGCTTTCAACCATTGCCTTCGCTTCTTTCAGACCAAGACCGGTGATACCACGAACCGCCTTGATAACCGCAACCTTGTTATCACCAAAGCTGGTCATCATTACATCAAACTCGGTCTGCTCTTCAGCAGCAGCACCAGCATCACCAGCGCCGGCAGGCGCGGCAGCAACAGCCGCAGCAGCAGTCACACCAAACTTCTCTTCCATTGCAGCAATCAGGTCAACGACCTCCATTACTGACATACTTGAAATCGCTTCTAAAATATCTTCCTGGGATACAGCCATGATTATCTCCTAAAAATTAAATCTAAATCGTTACGTTAATGGATCAAGCAGCTTCTTTCTGATCACGAATAGCAGCAACAGTACGAACTAACTTGCCGGGCACCTCGTTCATGGTGCGCGCCAACTTGCCAACCGGCGCTTTCATGACAGACATCAACATGCTGATTGCCTGATCCTTGGTAGGCAGACTTGCCAGACGCTTGACTTCACTGGCGTCATACAACTGGCCACCAATAGCCACCAGTTTTATCACCAGTTTGTCATTCTCCTTGGCGAAATCACTCATGACGCGTGCAGCGCCACCCGGATCTTCCTGGGAGAATGCCAGCACAAGCTGACCTGTCAGTCCTTCGTTCATGCAGGCAAAGTCAGTATCTTCAAATGCACGTTTGGCAAGCGTATTTTTCACCACGCGCAGGGCAACACCATCTTCACGCGCCTTCACACGAAGATCGGTCATTTGCTCCACTGTGATGCCAGCATATTCTGCAGCCAGTGCAGAATGTGCATTTGCAGCCAGATCGTGAACTTCTGATACGACAACCTGTTTTTGATCAAAACTCAGGCTCATAACACCTCACTTCAACAAAGGCTTTCGCCCTTGTATCGTTTACACTTCATAAAAAAACAGCAACGCACTTAAAGTGCATCACCACCCATGTGAAGCCCAAGTTGAATCTTCAGGAAACAACCTTCAGGCAACACCATCTACGCAGGCGGAAACTCCAATTAAGCATTAACCCGCCAGCAGGCTAATGCACCCACGGTCTTTGACGGTTGCTGACCCATAACATCGGATCAACACCCCAAAGCCTTTTACAAAATCACCAGCAACTGACAGGTGATTTTTATATTCTTAAACCAAACAAACTACTCACTAAAACCGGCGTTACACCTATACCAGCGCACCATGATCAACAACGACACCAGGACCCATGGTTGACGAAACAGATATTTTTCTGAAATAAATACCTTTGGCTGAAGCCGGCTTCAACTTCTTCAAATCTGCGAGCAAGAATTCCAGGTTTTCACGCAAGGCAGTCGCATCAAAAGTTGCCTTGCCGATAGTGCAATGGACAATACCCGCCTTATCGGCACGAAAACGCACCTGGCCACCCTTGGCATTATTCACAGCTGTAGCCACATCCGGCGTTACCGTACCGACTTTCGGGTTCGGCATCAGACCACGCGGACCCAGTACACGACCCAGCTGACCAACTACACGCATGGCATCCGGTGCAGCAATTACCACACCATAGTCCATATCACCTTTTTGCATGGCTTCTGCCAGGTCTTCCATACCCACTGCATCCGCGCCAGCAGCCTTTGCTGCCTCTGCAGCCTCGCCCTGGGCAAACACTGCTACACGAACATCACGCCCGGTACCATGCGGCAGCACACTTGAACCACGCACCACCTGATCGGATTTACGCGGATCTATACCCAGCTTGATACTGACATCAACAGACTCGGGAAATTTTGCCGAGGCACATTCCTTGACCAGACCCAGGGCGTCATCTGCCGCATACTGCTTATCGGCGTCGATCTTGCCTTCCCATGCCTTGATACGCTTGCTTTTACCAGCCATGATTAAACTCCCTCCGTTTCAATACCCATACTACGCGCGCTACCCGCAATAGTGCGAACTGCCGCGTCCAGGTCTGCAGCCGTTAAATCCGGCTCCTTGGTCTTGGCAATCTCTTCCAGTTGCTCACGAGAAACCTTGCCTACCTTCTTGGTATTAGGCGTGGGACTTCCGCTTTGCAGACCAGCCGCTTTCTTCAGCAAAATAGAGGCTGGCGGGGTTTTGGTAACAAAGGTAAAGCTGCGATCGTTATAAACAGTAATCACAACCGGGATTGGCATGCCTTTTTCCATGCTCTGCGTCTTGGCATTAAAGGCCTTGCAGAATTCCATGATATTAACGCCATGCTGACCCAATGCTGGACCAACGGGTGGCGATGGATTCGCCTCGTTAGCCGGCACCTGCAGCTTGATGTACGACTCAATTTTCTTAGCCATTTTCTACTCCTCGGGTGCAGACGCCAAAGTCATGCCTTGGCTCCCCGATACATGCAGACCGTAATCTGCGGTTAATAAAAGCCGCGTTTTTACACGCGGCCCAACAAATACTTTACATGCCATCCATGGCGAGGCCTTTATGGCTTCGCCTGAACCCCTGAGCCGACTTCCTGTCGTCTCGTTCGTTAAACCCTGTCCGCTGGACCGGTAATAACGCTTTCCTTGCCATCCTTGGCGAGAACCTTTGTGGCTTCGCCTAAGCCCCTGCCCGGACGTCCTGTCCGTGCGTTCGCTAAATTTCTTGTCCAGCGGACAAGAAATTTAGCTCACCCTTTCTCAACCTGACCAAACTCCAGATCGACCGGGGTTTCACGACCAAAAATCAGCACTGCTACCCGCAGGCGACTTTTCTCATAATCCACTTCTTCTACCACGCCGTTAAAGTCATTGAACGGACCATCTATAACCCGAACCACTTCACCGGCCTCAAACAGGACCTTCGGCTTCGGCTTGTCCACACCTTCCTGCATGCGATCCAGGATGGTTGCCGCCTCCGCATCAGTAATTGGCGCGGGCTGGTCGGACGTACCACCAATAAAACCCATCACCTTGGGGCAGTCCTTCACCAGGTGCCAGGCCTCATCTGTCAACTCCATGTGCACCAGCACATAACCTGGAAAAAATTTACGCTCACTCTTACGCTGCTGACCTTCACGCATTTCAACAACTTCTTCAGTCGGCACCAGAATCTCACCAAACAGATCCTGCAAACCCTCGCGCTCAACGCGTTCCTTCAAGGCCTTTTGTACATGTGCCTCAAATCCTGAATAGGCATGAACCACATACCAACGCATCGCCATTCCTAACTCCTATGTACCCAGCAGGGCCTGAATAACCCAACCGAGAAATGAATCCAGACCCCACAGGATCAAACCCACCAATATAACCATGAAAATTACCACCATGGTCACCTGCATGGTTTCCTGCTTGGTCGGCCAGACCACCTTGCGGGTCTCGGTTCTGGCATCTGCCATAAACAACAACACACCACGTCCGCTGACTGTCTGGGCGGCGATCAACAACGCCACAATAACGGCACCGACGACTCCCAGCACACGAAATAGCTGCGAGCTATCCGCAAAATGGTAATAACCATATATCGCCGCCAACAGAATCAAGATCGCGATCGCCATCTTGATGGTATCGCCCATTGATCTCTCGGTTGTAGCATTCACATTCATATTAATTCCAGATACGCGATTTGTGACTGAAGATACTAAAACTGCCATTACCTTATATTTAATGTAATGGCAGGCCAGGAGGGACTCGAACCCCCAACCTGCGGTTTTGGAGACCGCTGCTCTACCAATTGAGCCACTGGCCTAAATTCAGTTCACCTCATTGCGTAAAGTTACTTCCCTGCAAAACTTACTCAATAATTTTCGCAACAACACCGGCGCCAACCGTACGGCCACCTTCACGTATCGCAAAACGCAGACCCTCTTCCATCGCAATCGGCGCAATCAGCTCGACTGTCATCTGGATGTTGTCACCCGGCATAACCATTTCCACGCCCTCAGGCAGGTCACAGGCACCGGTCACATCCGTGGTACGGAAGTAAAACTGGGGACGATAGCCATTGAAAAATGGGGTGTGACGTCCACCTTCGTCCTTGCTCAGAATATAGACTTCTGCTTCAAACTTGGTGTGCGGGGTAATGGATCCCGGCTTCGCCAGTACCTGTCCACGCTCAACTTCTTCACGCTTGGTGCCACGCAGCAGGATACCGACGTTGTCGCCTGCTTCACCACGGTCCAGCAGCTTGCGGAACATTTCAACACCCGTACAGGTGGTCGTGGTGGTGTCTTTGATACCGACGATTTCGATTTCGTCACTGACGTTAATCACGCCACGCTCAACACGACCGGTCACCACGGTACCACGACCGGAGATAGAGAAGACGTCTTCAATCGGCATCAGGAAGGCCTGATCCACGTCACGCTCCGGCTCGGGGATGTAGCTATCCAGGGCCTCTACCAGCTTGTCGATAGACGGGGTGCCGATATCTGAAGTATCACCTTCCAGCGCCTTCAGTGCTGAACCCACAATGATCGGGGTGTCGTCGCCCGGGAAGTCGTAACTGTCGAGCAGCTCACGGATTTCCATTTCAACCAGCTCGATGAGCTCTTCGTCATCAACCTGGTCAGCCTTGTTCATGTAGACGATGATATAGGGAACACCCACCTGGCGTGACAGCAGGATGTGCTCACGGGTCTGTGGCATGGGGCCATCAGCAGCGGATACCACCAGGATAGCACCGTCCATCTGCGCCGCACCGGTGATCATATTCTTTACATAGTCAGCGTGTCCGGGGCAGTCAACGTGGGCGTAGTGACGATTCTCTGATTCGTACTCAACGTGCGCAGTCGCAATCGTGATACCACGCTCTCTTTCTTCCGGCGCGTTATCAATCTGATCATAGGCCTTGGTCTCACCACCAAACTTCGATGCCTGGTGAGTCGTGATGGCCGCCGTCAAGGTGGTCTTGCCGTGATCCACGTGACCAATGGTGCCCACGTTTACGTGGGGTTTTGTACGTTCAAATTTTTCTTTAGACACCGCTTTTTCCTCAATTCAAATCAATATGTACGTAAAATTAAAATCAACTTGCCTTCTTGATTACCTGGTCGGCAATGTTATTGGGCGCTTCGGCGTATTTGCCAAATTCCATCGTATAGGTCGCACGACCTTGAGTTGCTGAACGCAGGTCCGTTGCATAACCAAACATTTCTGCCAGTGGTACTTCGGCACGGATGATCGTACCCATTGGCGCATCCTCTGTACCATGCAGAACACCACGGCGACGATTCAGGTCACCATTCACGGCGCCCATATATTCATCTGGCGTAACGATCTCGACATTCATAACCGGCTCCAGCAATACAGGGTTAGCATTTAACACACCATCCCTGAATGCCATTGAACCTGCGATCTTGAATGCCATCTCGTTAGAGTCCACATCATGATAAGAGCCGTCATAAAGAGCCGCCCTGACATCGACTACCGGATAACCGGCCAGCACACCGTTATTCATCTGCTCCTGAATACCCTTATCAACCGAGGCAATGTATTCACGAGGCACGACACCACCAACCACTTCATCAACAAACTCATAACCCTCGCCCTCGGGCAATGGCTCCAGACGAAGATAGACATGGCCATACTGACCTCGACCACCTGTTTGACGGACAAACTTGCCTTCCTGCTCGACCGAACCACGAATGGTTTCACGGTAGGCAACCTGCGGCTTACCGATATTGGCCTCGACATCAAACTCGCGCTTCATGCGGTCAATAATAATTTCCAGGTGCAGCTCACCCATGCCGGAGATAATTGTCTGGCCAGACTCTTCATCTGTCTGCACACGAAATGATGGATCTTCCTGTGCCAGCTTGGACAGGGCCACACCCATCTTTTCCTGGTCAGCCTTGGTCCTCGGCTCAACCGCCTGGGAAATAACCGGCTCGGGAAATTCCATGCGCTCCAGCGTGATCACTGCATCCTTGCTACACAGGGTGTCACCTGTCGTCACATCCTTCAGCCCGACCGCTGCTGCAATATCACCGGCCAGTACTTCCTTAATCTCTTCACGCGAATTGGCATGCATCTGCAGGATGCGACCAATACGCTCTTTCTTGCCCTTAACCGGGTTATAAACCGTGTCTCCAGTACGCAAGGTACCCGAATAGACACGGAAAAAAGTCAGGGTACCGACATAAGGGTCCGTCGCTACCTTGAAGGCCAGCGCAGCGAATGGCTCGTCATCCTCAGGATGCCGCTCACCTTCCGACTCATCTGCATCATCAAGAATACCCTTGATCGCCGGCACATCCTCCGGTGATGGCATATAGTCAATCACACCATCCAGCATGGCCTGCACACCCTTGTTCTTGAATGCCGAACCACAGAACATCGGTGTAATCTCGGCCCGCAGGGTGCGCGCGCGAATACCGGCCTTGATCTCTTCGTCACTTAACTCGCCGCTATCCAGATACTTTTCCATTAACTCATCACTGGACTCGGCAGCTGCTTCCACCATGCTCTCACGAAACATCTGCGCGTCTTCCAGCATATCCGCAGGGATATCTTCTTCATGGAAGGCCATCCCCATGTTTTCCTCTTCCCAGTAAACAGCCTTCATCTTGACCAGGTCGATAACACCCTTAAAGTTCTCTTCTGCGCCAATTGCCAGTTGCATAGGCACTGGCGTACCACCAAGACGGCTCTTGATCTGATCGACAACTCGCAGAAAATCTGCGCCTGCGCGATCCATCTTGTTCACAAAACCCATACGCGGCACACCATAGCGGTCTGCCTGGCGCCAGACTGTCTCTGATTGGGGCTCGACGCCACCTACTGCACAGAAGACGGCAACTGCACCGTCCAGCACACGCAGGGAACGCTCAACCTCAATGGTAAAGTCAACGTGTCCTGGCGTATCAATAATATTGATACGATGTTGCTCAAACTGTTGTTCCATACCCTGCCAGAAACAGGTGGTTGCAGCAGATGTAATCGTGATGCCACGCTCCTGTTCCTGCTCCATCCAGTCCATGGTGGCCGCGCCATCATGCACCTCGCCAATCTTGTGCGATACCCCTGTGTAATACAGGATGCGCTCAGTCGTCGTCGTCTTGCCGGCGTCGATATGCGCCATAATGCCAAGATTACGATAGCGATTGATTGGAGTTGAACGGGACACGGATATCTCTATATATTATGTATATGGATTACCAGCGATAATGCGCGAACGCCTTATTGGCTTCCGCCATGCGGTGCATGTCTTCACGCTTTCTTACCGCAGTGCCACGATTCTCTGCAGCGTCCTGTATTTCACCAGCCAGGCGCAATACCATGGATTTTTCACTGCGCTTGCGCGCCGCATCCGTTAACCAGCGCATGGCAAGCGCCATCTGGCGTACTGCACGTACCTCGACCGGCACCTGGTAGGTTGCACCACCAACACGACGCGACTTCACTTCAACCAGTGGGCGAACGTTTTCCAGCGCCTGCTCCAACACATCCATCGCTTCCTTTTCTTTATTGCGCTCACCCAATGTATCAATAGCGCCATACATAATCTTTTCGGCAGCCGACTTCTTGCCGTCCAGCATGATGATATTAATAAACTTGGCAAGCCGCTCACTACCGAACTTTGGGTCCGGGAGGATGACTCGTTTTGGTGCCTGGCCTTTTCTTGACATGCAACTATTACCTTAGTTTGTTAAATACGTACCATTTCTTAAAAAAAATCAGGTGTCAGCGGTAATCCGCTAACACCTGATCGTTAATTCCTGTAAATAACGGCTTATGCCGGTTATTTTTTCGGGCGCTTGGCGCCGTACTTCGAACGTCCCTGACGTCGTGATTCAACTGCCGAAGTATCCAGGCTGCCGCGAACCGTGTGGTAGCGAACACCTGGCAAGTCCTTCACACGGCCGCCACGTATCAATACAACCGAGTGCTCCTGCAAATTATGCCCCTCACCACCGATGTAGGAGGTTACTTCCATACCGTTTGTCAAGCGGACACGCGCTACCTTACGCAAGGCCGAATTCGGCTTTTTTGGCGTTGTTGTATAAACACGCGTACATACACCCCGACGTTGCGGGCAGGCTTCCAATGCAGGTACATTGCTCTTTGCCTGCTTGCGCGCACGAGGTTTCCGCACTAACTGATTGATTGTTGACATAAAAAACTATTCCAAGAGCTTCAAACAAAGACAGGCCGATCAAGCTCGGCCCGTCAGGGAGGCGGAATTCTACGTAGGTGCCATAAGGCTGTCAAGGCAAAAAGACCGAAGACATTCAATAATCTGATCACAGATTATTGAATTAATCTTCGGTCTGATAAGGCGGTTTTTGGTCAGCCTGTATTCAGGCTTTATCCACCCTAGGAGGCGTCAGATGATGCCTCTTCCTGGCTATCAGCTGCCGATTCCACCTCCGCCATCATACTGGCCGCGGATTCAGCTTCTTTTTGCGCCAATTCGGCCTCGCGACGCTCGCGCCTATCCTTGTGGAAGGCCATGCCGGTACCGGCCGGAATCAAACGACCCACGATGACATTTTCCTTCAGACCCCTTAGTGGATCCTTCAGACCGCGCACCGATGCCTCAGTCAATACACGGGTCGTTTCCTGGAAAGAAGCCGCAGAAATAAAGGACTCTGTTGCCAGAGATGCCTTGGTAATGCCCAGCAAAATACGCTCGAATGTCGCTGGCCGCTTGTCTTCTGGCAGATTTTCATTGATTTCCAGCACGCTGGCATATTCAACCTGCTCACCACGCAACAGCGCGGTATCGCCACCATCAACAATCTCCACTTTACGCAGCATCTGACGGGTAATAACCTCAATATGCTTGTCGTTAATACCTACGCCTTGCAGACGGTAGACATCCTGGATTTCCTTCACCAGGTAGGCAGCCAGTTCCGAAACGCCTTTCAGCTTCAGAATATCGTGCGGACTGGGTTCGCCCTCAACCACAACCTCGCCCTTCTCGATATGTTCACCTTCAAACACCGAGACATGACGCCACTTGGGAATCAGCTCTTCAGTTGTCTCGCCGTTTGCATCGGTTATCACCAGACGCTGCTTACCCTTGGTTTCCTTGCCGAAACCGACGGTGCCTGATGCAGCCGCCAGTACCGCAGGTTCTTTTGGCTTACGCGCCTCAAACAAGTCGGCAACCCGGGGCAGACCACCGGTAATGTCACGTGTCTTGGAAGACTCCTGCGGAATACGGGCCAATACATCGCCCACCTCCACGTTCGCACCATCTTGCAGGTTAACAATCGCGCCAGCGGGCAGGGAATACTGTGCCGGAATCTCGGTTCCCGCAATATTGACGTCCGCACCCTTAGCATCAACCAGCTTGACCATTGGGCGCATATCCTTGCCCACTGAGCCGCGTTGCAACGGATCGGTCACAACCTGGCTGGACAATCCGGTAACCGCATCGGTCTCACTTTGAACGGTGACGCCATCGACAAAATCAGAGAATTGAATAATACCAGCCACCTCGGTCACAACCGGGTGAGTGTGTGGGTCCCATGTCCCCAAAACCTGGCCGGCTTCGACCGCATCACCATCTTCACTGGTGAGAACCGCACCATAAGGCACCTTGTAACGCTCACGCTCACGACCATGCTCATCCATTACTGCCAGTTCACCGGAACGTGAAACGGCAACCGAATTTCCGCTTTTGGCCTGCTTCACCAGCTTGATATTGTGCAGACGGATCGTGCCGGCCGACTTTACTTCAATACTGTTAACCGACGCAGCACGTGAGGCCGCACCACCGATGTGGAATGTACGCATGGTAAGCTGTGTGCCTGGCTCACCAATAGACTGCGCCGCTATCACACCAACTGCCTCACCGGAATTCACCAGGTGACCGCGCGCCAGGTCTCGACCGTAGCACTGCGCACAGACACCGTAACGCGTCTTGCAACGGATCGGGGAGCGTACTAGCATCTCGTCCACGCTGTTTTCTTCCAGTATATCTACCCAGGTCTCATCCAGCAGGGTGCCTGCTGGAGCCAATACTTCATCAGACCCCGGCTTGGTGACATCGCGGGCAACAACCCGCCCCAAAACACGATCACGTAGCGGCTCAACAACATCACCACCCTCAATAATCGGCGTCATCAGCAAGCCATCATCGGTTCCACAGTCATCAGTGACAACAACCATATCCTGTGCAACATCCACCAGTCGGCGAGTCAGGTATCCCGAATTGGCTGTCTTCAGCGCCGTATCTGCCAGACCCTTACGTGCACCGTGAGTCGAGATGAAGTACTGCAAAACATCCAGGCCTTCACGAAAGTTCGCCGTAATCGGGGTTTCAATAATTGATCCGTCCGGCTTGGCCATCAGACCACGCATACCGGCCAGCTGACGAATCTGCGCTGCGGAACCCCGTGCGCCAGAGTCCGCCATAATATATATAGAGTTGAACGAGTCCTGCTCCACCTTGTTACCCTCTGCATCGATAACCTGTTCCTTACTGATACCCTGCATCATGGCACGCGCAACCTGGTCAGAGGTATGTGACCAGATATCAACCACCTTGTTATAGCGCTCACCATTGGTTACCAGACCATTGGCATACTGGTCCTGGATATCCATAACTTCCTTTTCAGCAGCCTTCAGAATACTGGCCTTTTCCTTCGGAATGGTCATATCACCAATACCGATGGTCACACCGGCACGGGTGGCATAGCGGTAACCGGTATACATCAGCTTATCTGCGAAAATGACGGTTTGCTTAAGGCCCAGTCGGCGATAGCTCTGGTTAATCAGGTTACTGATTGCCTTCTTGCTGAGTGTACGGTTAAATAAATCGAAAGGCAGACCAACCGGCTGTATCTCGGCCAACAGGGCACGACCTACAGTGGTGTCCACGATGTGGGTTTTGTGCTCAATATCACCCTCGGCACTGGCCTCGGAGTCCTCAATGCGCACCTTAATACGTGCTTGCAACTCGACCGCACGGTTTTCATAGGCACGATGCACTTCCTTCATGTTCGCAAAGATCATGCCTTCGCCTTTGCCATTGATCTTTTCGCGGGTCATGAAATACAGGCCCAGCACCACGTCCTGTGATGGCACGATAATCGGCTCACCATTGGCCGGTGACAGAATATTATTGGACGACATCATCAATGCACGCGCTTCTAACTGCGCCTCGATCGAGAGCGGCACGTGTACTGCCATCTGGTCGCCGTCAAAGTCGGCATTGAATGCGGTACAGACCAGTGGGTGCAACTGAATTGCCTTACCTTCAATCAGGATTGGCTCAAAGGCCTGGATACCCAGACGGTGCAGGGTTGGCGCACGGTTCAGCATGATCGGGTGTTCGCGAATGACCTCGGCCAGGATATCCCAGACCTCGGCACCTTCCTTCTCAACCAGCTTTTTGGCTGCCTTGATGGTCGTGGCCAGACCACGACGCTGCAGCTTGGAAAAGATAAACGGCTTGAATAATTCCAGCGCCATTTTCTTTGGCAGGCCACATTGATGAAGCTTTAGCGTAGGGCCAACCACGATAACGGAACGACCGGAGTAATCGACCCGTTTACCCAGCAAGTTTTGACGAAAACGACCCTGCTTGCCTTTAATCATATCGGCCAGTGACTTCAACTGACGCTTGTTGGTACCGGTAATCGCACGCCCACGACGACCATTATCCATCAGCGCATCGACAGATTCCTGCAGCATACGCTTTTCATTACGCACAATAATATCCGGCGCACTCAGTTCAAGCAGGCGCTTCAGGCGATTGTTACGGTTGATGACACGACGATAGAGATCATTCAAATCAGAAGTCGCAAAACGACCACCATCCAACGGGACCAGCGGGCGCAGATCCGGCGGCAATACAGGCAGCACAGTCATAATCATCCATTCCGGCTTGTTCCCGGACTGAATAAATGACTCGGCCAGCTTCAGTCGTTTACTTAGACGCTTGAGCTTGGTCTCGGACTTGGTTGCTCCCATGTCTTCGCGAATAGTTGCCAACTGCTCCTTGAGATCAAGCGATTTCAACATCTCATAAACAGCTTCCGCACCCATCTTGGCTTCAAACTCATCACCGTACTCCTCGACGGCTTCCAGGTAAGTTTCATCATTCAATAACTGACCGCGCTCCAACGACGTCATACCGGGTTCGATGACAACAAATGCCTCGAAGTACAATACACGCTCAATCTCACGCAGTGTCATATCCAGCAATAAACCAATGCGTGATGGCAACGATTTCAGAAACCAGATATGCGCAACCGGGCTTGCCAGCTCAATGTGCCCCATACGCTCGCGTCGAGCCTTGGCCAGCGTAACTTCAACACCACACTTCTCACATACCACACCACGGTGCTTGAGACGCTTGTACTTACCACACAGGCATTCGTAATCCTTTACCGGACCAAAAATCTTGGCACAGAACAGGCCATCACGTTCCGGTTTAAAGGTACGATAGTTAATGGTTTCCGGCTTCTTGACCTCGCCATAGGACCATGAACGCACCATTTCAGGTGAGGCCAGGCCTATCCGGATCGAGTCGAAATCATCATCCGGGGTCTGTACTTTCAAAAAGTTTAATAAATCTCTCATGATGATTTCCCCTTAGTCATGTTCAAGGTCAATGTTCATACCCAGTGAGCGGATTTCCTTCAGCAATACATTGAAGGATTCCGGCATACCCGCCTCGATACGATGATCACCATCAACAATGTTTTTATACATACGGTTACGGCCATTCACATCATCCGACTTGACCGTTAGCATTTCCTGCAAGGTATAGGCGGCACCATAGGCCTCCAGCGCCCAGACTTCCATCTCACCAAAACGCTGACCACCAAACTGCGCCTTACCGCCTAACGGCTGCTGGGTAACCAGGCTATAAGGTCCTGTTGAACGGGCATGCATCTTGTCGTCAACCAGGTGATTGAGCTTCAGCATATACATGTAACCAACCGTCACCTGGCGATCGAATGCCTCACCGGTACGACCATCATATAGTGTGCTCTTGCCTGAAGGATCATAGCCGGCAATATCAAACATCTTGCCGATCTCTTCTTCACTTGCGCCGTCAAATACCGGCGTCGCCATAGGCACGCCGTCACGCAGGT
>JAPHTU010000010.1 GCA_026196145.1 Gammaproteobacteria bacterium | reverse complement strand
GGTTATAATTCCATGCGGGGGCATGGCGGGGTAACGGCAAGGGTGGTTAGCGGTGCAATAATTCATCAGGGAGATCGCCTGTTGGCTCTTTCCCGTGTTAACAGGCCCTAGATTAACCCTCTCGCTTGTTTGTCCCTCCCTTTCATGGCAGAGTCTGGGAGATGAATATACGTATCATATTTTGGGTTATGGTGGCCGCCATAGTGACCGCCAGTGCGCCATTACAGGCGGCGCAGGACCCGGCTGATGTGGATGGTGCCGATAACAGCCGGATTAAGATCAGATCCGATTCTTTACCTTTTCCCGATGGGCCATTGACCGGCGAACAGATCGCCGAGCATGTCTATCATGTCACCCATGGTGGTTTGATCAATAATGCAGTTAGCCGACGCTTTAAACGTGAAATTGCGTTGCTGGTGAATCGGGCCCCACTGGACAAGCGCGGGCCGGGCAGAAAACCGGGCGTCAATACCTTTGAAACCTTTGTGAATAACAATGTCGCTGACCCGGAAATAGAGTCGCAACAGATGGCGGTCATGATGTCCGGCAAGGTCAGGGGTACCGGTGTGCTGTATACCGGTTATACCGACAAGAATCGTGGCGCTACCATCTCACTGTGGTTGCCTGCCTTGCGCAAGATCCGGCGTTTGAATCAGCCGGCACATGACGATTACTGGGTCGGCTCGAATTTTACCTATGGTGAACTGGTATTGCGTCGCCCCGAGCATGAGGTTCATGAGTTGATAGGTGAAGGCGCTTTTGAGGACTGCCTGTTAACAATGGAGCTGGATAAATCCGAAATGACCCGGCACACCAGGAAATTGCCCAGGTCTCAATGTGGCCACAGGGGTAAGCCTGTATATCAAGTGAAAAGCACAACCAAATTCAAGAACTGGTGGTATGACTACCATATCAGCGACATCGATAAGCGGACCTTTTCAATGTACCGAACGCGGTATTACAAGGACGGCAAGCTGATCAAAACGATTACCATCGACTGGCAATCGTTGAATGCGCCGGATCCACGCTTAAACTATCCTCGTTATATCTACGCTATCACCCATGAGACAGGTGTCGACAGCCTGGTGTATGTGCCACGCAGGACGATATCATTAAATACCTGTCTGCCAGACAGCTTCTGGTCGGAAGAGAACCTGAAGACCCTGGGCAATCAGTAGACCTTGCACTGGTTATAGCGGCATGGCGAAGAAGAATCTGGCACAACGTTATGCTGCTTTTATTCTCAGAAACCGCTGGTCGGTCATCATTGGCCTGTTTGCCAGCACGATATTTTTTGCATTTTATGTCGACAAGGTGAATCTGCGTAACGACCCGGATTCCCTGTTACCGCTTTCCAATCGTTATATCGCGACCAATCTGTACAGTGAACATAACTATGCCATGGGTAATCTCATGGTGTGGGGCATGAAGGTCAAGCAGGGGGATATTTATCAGGACTGGTTTGTACGCATGCTGTACGAGTTGTACCAGGATGCGAGCAAGCTGGATCATGCGAATGCGGAAAACTTTGTTGGATTGCCGTCATCCAAGCTGCGTTACCTGGGTTTGACGTTAGATGGAAATCTGGACTTTGGCCGCCTGTTACCGGCAAATGGCATATCACAGGATCCGGATGAGGCAGCTCTGCAGCTGGGTTACCTGCAGAAGGGTCTCGAGCAACATCCGGTGATGGAAAACCTGCTGACCTATTACGAGGATGCCGAGGGTAACAAGTGTGACATGCTCGACGCGAACGGCCAGATCAGCAATGACTCTGTTGCACATGTCCATGAGAAATGTACCGCCAGGGGGACTTTCATTGTCGGCGACTTCAGCAATGAATTAAAGAATGAGCCGCTTGCCTGGTATGCGCAGGCGGAGGCCATGATGGATGACTACCGGCAGCGTTATGGGGACCGGGTCGAGTTTTATATATCGGGTGAACCATACTTCCTGACCAGCATGGTGGAAGAGGTCGATGACAAGTCATGGCTGTTCGGTGTGTCGTTGCTGATTGTTCTGCTGGTATTGTGGTATGAATTTCGTAGCTGGCGTACTGCCATCATCTCGCTGATCGGGGTGGGCATGACCATCGTCATGACCCTGGGGTTAATGGGGCTTACGCAGTTCAAGTTAACGACCATGATGGTGCTTACGCCGATGTTGTTACTGGCCATCGGTATTGGTCATTCCATGCAGGTGACACGTCGTTTTATCCAGGAACTGGAGGAAGCCAGTGGCGACAGGGAGAAGGCAGCCGAGCAAGCGATAGAGCATACTATCGTGCCTGCGGCATTATCGATTGGTACCGACCTGCACGGGTTTTTTGCGATTTCATTTGTGGATATCTCTTTCTACAAGGCCTATGCCTATTTCGGGATTTTTGGCATGTCGACATTGATACTGACGACCACCACGTTGATTCCGTTACTCATGATGATATTTCCGCCGAAACTGAATCCGAAGGAATGTGAAAGAGGCTGGGAGAAAGAACTGGGTTACAAGACGGCAGATTTCCTGATGGGGCCGCTCAAGTGGTTACCAGTGGCGTTTGTGGTTGTTGTATTGCTGATCTCTGCGCACTACACAGACTTGCCACGAGGCATTAGCGCCATGATGGCAGGTGAGGATGGGCGCAGTGATCGCGAGATTGCCCGCATACAGGATGAGTTCGACATCATGCCGGGAGTGGAGAAGGGTATTAACTACCCCCGTGCTGCTTTCAAGGAAAATTATTTTCTCGGTGAGCTGCTTTACGGGGATGGCAAGGTGCAGGCAATCGATCACATCGAGAAACTGTCACACATGATGCCGGGAGTCATCACGGCAAACATGGTGGTGCGTTCAAGGGCCGGAACATTGCCATTGTGCGGTATTGATGCCTGGAATGAAGCCGGGGACAGGGTGATAGGTCCGGATCAATGTTATGACGAGGAGAATGATCCAAGGCAGGGGGTTTTTAACAATCCGGTAGTGTTGAAGGCATTGTCGGACTTTGAAGACTGGCTGCGCCGACATCCCAATGTCGGCTACACGACATCCTATGTGCAATTCGTCAAGACGGTGAACATGATGTTGAATGCGCCGTGGGGCGAGGCGCCCATGAAGCATATGAACCTGTATGACATACCAACAGCCGGGCATATACAGGCCAATCGTTATGCCTATCTCAACGAGAAGGATCCCTACTACCTTCCTGATCCCGGAAGTATGGTGCAGCTATACAATGGCATACTCGCCAACAGTACCGGCGCCGGTGAACTGGACTCCTTTATTAATACGTATAACTGGGACGAAGGCACGATTATCGGTTTTGTGAATACCATGGACCCGGTCAAGGCGCACGATACCATTGTCGATATTCAAAACTATATAAAAGAACATCGCAACGATCCGGGTATGCGCCTGATAAAAATTGGTATAGATGGTGGTGAAGAAATTCAGATAAAAGACGATGCCGGGAAAGTAATAGACACGATCCTTACCGAGGACACCCTGAATGGTAAACCGGCGATCGGCGGGTTTCTGGGTGTTACCGAAGCAACTCGTGACGTGGCCTTTGCGGAGTGGTTGCATGCGCCGGCAATGACTTCGGTCACGGTGCTTTTAATGACGGCCATTATGTTTCGTTCCTGGACCATTGCGATGATACTGATCAGTATTTGCTATATCACCCTGTTTGCGCAATATGGACTGGGAGGTTACATGGCATCGATCAAGGAATGGTCGGCCAATCTGGCCTTTCATGTGCAGGTGGCCCTGAGTATCGCCATGGGTCTGGGTATCGATTACGGTGTCTACATGGTGTCGAGGTTAAGGGAAGAGATGCAGGAGAACGGGCAAAACTGGGCCGATGCGCTTAGTGAAACCCTTCATTCAACCGGTTCTGCCATCGTCCTGTCGGTTGTTGTGTTGCTGGCCAGCTTCATACCATTGATGAATACCGAGTTGGCCAACCTGTGGTCAATCAGCCTGTATATCGGTTTGGCGTTAATCCTGGATGTGATTCTTGCGCTGACATTCCTGCCGCAGATCGTGGTCTGGCTTAAACCGAAATATATTTTTCAGGAGAAGTGCGACTCGTAGATGCTGATGATGTGTCTCCTTATATATTTTCCATTGGTAAACCATGGATAGGAGGCCAGTTACTTCACTCAACGTTTGTTTTGTAGATCCTGTAACAGTTCTTGCCATGCTTCTTGGCGTTATACATTGCCTGGTCGGCATTGCTTAGCAATATCTCGGCATCAGAGTAATCCCCCTTTTGTATTGCAACACCAATACTCGCGGACACAGTGACCGTTGCATTTGGCATATTGTAAGGCCTGGAGATAACCTTGAGAACGCGCTGCATGAGTTCATCCAGTTCATCTGTATCTTTTATGTCCTGTAACAGTAATACAAATTCATCACCACCGATGCGGGCTACTGTATCATTGGATCGAAGGGTGTCCTTGAGTCGTCTCGCTACTTCCACCAGGACATGATCGCCAGTATCGTGGCCATGGGTATCGTTGATCGGCTTAAAGCCATCCAGATCGAGGAAACAAACCGCAATCCGGTCCTTGTTGCGGCCGGACTGTAGCAGGGCCTGTTGCATGCGATCGTTTAATACCAGGCGGTTGGGTAAACCAGTCAACACATCATGGAACGCGATTTGCCTCAGTTCATCTTCACGTTCCTTGAAGTAACTGATATCGTGAAAAATAGCGATGTAATTTTGTAGCTTACCTGCTTCATCCTTCACGGCATCGATGCTAAGTTGTTCAGTGTAGATCTCCCCGCTTTTCCTTCGGTTCCATATCTCCCCCTCCCAATGCCCTGATGTATTCAATGTTGACCACATTTGCGCATAAAATTCCGGGGTGTGTTTACCTGAGCTAAATATGCTGGGGTTTGAACCCAGTACTTCCCCGAGGGTATATCCACTTGCCTGCAAGCTGGCGGGATTTGCATCAACAATCAGGCCATGACTGTCAGTGATGACAATGCCATCCTGGGTTTTGGTCAAAACATTGCCCGCGAGGCGCAGTCGTTTTTGTGCTGACATTTGTTCAGTGATGTCCTCAACAACGCCATTAATTGTGGCTACCCGGCCAAGCTCGTTTTTTATAGGGTGACATGAAACACGAATTGACCGTTCTTTTCCATCGGGGTGGGTAAACTCCATATCAAACTGGGTGAAGTCGATCTCTCCCTCTGTCAGCTGCAAAATACAATTATTTGCCCGGTCCGTGCTATCAGGTAGCCAACTAATGATATCTTGCCATGATTGATTCAGTGCTTTCTCTCTCGAGAAGCCGAATATCGAATCGAAACCGCTACTCACATATAGCAATTCCCCGCTACACGGCTCGTGGCTGAAAACAACAAGCTTGTCGCCTATATCTTCCACCAGGCCCTGATATTTTTCCATGCTTTCATGCAGGGCCGCTTCGGCTTGCTTACGCCTGCTGATATCAGTCATCGTACCGATCATGCGAAGGGGGCTATCGTCCTGATCTGTCTCGACTACCTTGCCGCGCCCGAGAACCCATATCCAGGCACCTTCGGCACTGCGGAGACGATGTTCCTCTTTCCAGGTAGGGGTTTCGCCGGCCATATGTGCCTTTATTGAATCCAGAATGCGGGTTTTATCCTCCGGGTGAATTCGATCTTCCCAGGTGGTATAGCTATTCTGAATATTGTCTTCACCGATGATGTGACACCAGCTAGGGCTGTAATACACGTTACCCGTGATTACATCCCAGTCCCACAAGCCGTCCTGGGCGGCTTCCATGGCGAGACGATGTTTTTCCTCACTGTCGGTTAAAGCATGCGTCAGGGAGAAACTCTGATGCTGAGCTAAGGCAAGTGCCTTTGTCGCGCGAATCGCAGAAACAAAGAATATGGCTACACCAACGGCCATTCCTACCGAAAGTGGGTTGCTGTTTAAGACAAGAAACCATGCTGTTACGGGAAGCAATACAATCGAAACAGTAATTAAGGTCATTAAACGGTGTGCCGAATACAGGGAAATGGCACCGCCGGACATGCCAAGCATGAAAGCTATAATCAGTACCTGGTGAACCGGCGAGTCACCGGGCATGATTGCAGCACTACCAATACCCCAGGTAAGCGTCGTGAGCGTGAGTGTAACGAAGTACGGTTTTTCCCAGGCGAGTATATCTTCTCCCTGCGGGGATGCTTGCCGATAGCGCATGAACAGGACATATCGTCCCAGGGCCGTGAAAGCTATAATCGCAAACCAGGTAAGCAATATCGAGTGTTCCTGGGCTGGCCACAGAATCGCCGTTAGTAAGGCAGCGGTAATAAGGCTAACAAAAATCGCAGGATATGATTGCTGAAAAAGTAACGCCAGCTTATCTATACGAACTAATGTATCCTGATTCAATGTTATGTTCTTATTATGAGGTTTATGTATCTTAATCCAGACAGTCAGTAAAATATATTCCTAACGCTGCCTGTCGTATATTTTATTGTTGTTGTGATGGGCCTCATTCGGCATTTTGCCGAGTCAATCATATCTGGCTAGGGGCAGGGGTTACTGTTGTGCTGGTGTATAGATTCGATTTTCTGTAACAGTTTCTTGTCCAGCTTGATGTCGAGGCTGTCAATGTTTTCCTCGAGTTGTTGCAGGCTGGTTGCGCCAATAATATTACTGCATAGAAAACTGCGGGTATTGACATATGCCAGCGACATTTGTGTCAGGCTGATATCGTATTCATCCGCAATCTGCTTGTAGCTTTGTACCGCCTCTTCTGCTTCCGGTTTGGTATAGCGATCAAAATGACTGAACCTTGCCATGCGCGAGCCAGCAGGTTTTTGTCCGTCCAGGTATTTGCCGCTGAGTACACCAAATGCCAGTGGCGAATAGGCCAGCAGACCGATATCTTCTAGATGACTGATTTCGGCATGGCCAATCTCGAATACACGATTTAACAGGTTGTACGGATTCTGGATGGAAGCTACCCGTGGCAGGTTGTGATACCTGGCGGCTTCAACAAACTTCATCATGCCCCAGGGTGTCTCATTGGATAAGCCGATAGCCCGGATCTTTCCGGCTTCTATCTGTTTTTGTAATGCAGCCAATGTTTCATGTATGGGCGTGGTGTCCGGGTCGTCTTTATGAAAGTAACCCAGCTCACCAAAGTAGTTGGTGGGTCGGTCCGGCCAGTGCAACTGGTAGAGGTCGATGCTATCTGTCTGCAGTCGTCTCAGGCTGTTTTCCAGTGCCTCGGTAATATTCTTCTCTATGAATCGGGAGTTACCATCACGCACCCAGGGTATCCATACGGCGGGGCCGGTTATCTTGGAGGCCAGTACGACCTTGTCCCGGTTACCTTTTGCCAGCCAGTTGCCGATATAGGTTTCGGTCAGGCCCTGTGTTTGCGTATTCGGCGGTACCGGATACATCTCGGCGGTATCAACAAAGTTGATGCCGCGCTCTACGGCATAATCCAGTTGTTCATGGGCCTCTGTCTCGCTATTTTGTTCGCCCCATGTCATGGAACCAAGACATAGCTTGCTGACGGAGATATCGGTATTGGGGAGGGTGGTGTATTGCATGGTGGCTGATTATAAAGGTTTCCCGAATAATCGGCCGCATAAAGAAAACCCGGGGCAGGCCCCGGGTTTTGAGTTTTTCTGTTGTAGAAACTATCTAGCGGTTAGCCATCATGTCATGAATGATGGGAGCCAGAATGATTTCCATGGCAAAACCCATTTTGCCACCGGGAACCACGATGCTGTTACGACGAGACATGAATGAACCATCGATCATGGCCAGCAGGTATTGAAAGTCAGTATTGAATTTCTTTGGATCGCGGAAACGAATCACAACAAAACTTTCGTCCGGTGTTGGAATATCGCGCGCAATAAAGGGGTCAGAAGTATCAACTGTTGGTACACGCTGGAAGTTGACGTCAGTACGCGAGAATTGTGGCGTGATGTAGTTGATGTAGTCAGGCATACGACGCAGGATACTGTCGACGATGGCCTCGGCCGAGTAGCCACGTTCTGCGTTATCACGGTGAATTTTCTGTATCCATTCCAGGTTGACAATGGGTACGACGCCAATACCCAGATCGACATGCTCGGCAACATTATGTTCGCTGGATTTACCCAGCCCGTGCAGGCCTTCATAGAACAGCAGGTCGGTACCCGCTTCAATGTCTTCCCATGGAGTGAATTCACCCGGGGCCTTATCGGTGCCCAGACGTCCGTTATGATGGACAGCTTCCTCGTCGCTGTGCAGATAGTAACGACGCTTGCACATGCCGCTATCGCCATAGGCCTTGAAGGTGTCTGCCAGTATGCCAAACTCATTGGCGGCCGGGCCAAAGTGTGAGAGGTTTTCCTGCTCCATTTTGATCTTCATTTCAGCGCGTTCATAGCGGTGATAGCTGTCGCCCTCGATGATGGCGGGCCTGATGTTTTCACGACGGAATATATGCTCAAACGCCAGTTTGACGGTGGTAGTGCCTGCGCCAGAGGATCCAGTGATCGCTACAACAGGGTGTTTTTGGGACATGCTGCTCTCCTAATTGATAAATCCGGGTGCGACTACAAGTCGCCAAAAGCCACGCTGTGCGCGCTTAATAAACTGTGTGCCATGCGCCCCCCAGGGGCATGGATAGGTGGGGGCGAATTCTATCCTAGCTGGCCCCCTCCGAGCATAAGATTTACTTATGCCCGAGGGAATTGTCTAATGGTGGAGGGCTTACTATCACCCGTGGGGACGATCTGTACTCAGTCCTGTTTAATCAGATGCACATCGGTTTGCGGATAAGGAATTGAGATCCGGGCTTCATCAAACATTTCTTTAATGGTTTCGTTGAGGGCGAACAGGGTAGGCCAGTAGTCGCCGGTCTTTACCCACGGGCGTACGGCGATATTGATGCTGCTGTCGGCCAGTTCGGCCACGCCGATGGTAGGTTCCGGTTCATCCAGCACACGGCTGTCGTTTTTAAGGGCCTGTTCAATAATGGCCTTGGCCTGCTTGATGTCATCGTCATAACCAATGCCGAACATCATGTCGATGCGGCGGGTCTCATTGGCGGAGAAGTTGGTGATATTACCACTCAGGATATTGCCATTAGGGACATGGATTAAACGATTGTCACCTGTTTTGAGTGTGGTGGTGAAGATATTGACGACCAGAACGGTACCGGAGGTACCGGCTGCCTCGATAAAATCCCCGGTATTAAAGGGGCGAAAAATGATCAGCATGACGCCGGCAGCGAAGTTTGACAGTGAATCCTGCATGGCCAGTCCGATGGCCAGCCCGGCGGCACCAATGACGGCGATGAAGGATGTGGTTTGTATGCCAAGCTGGTTGAGTGCCGCCAGCACTACGAATACCAGCAGTGCGGCATAGCTGAGGTTGGAGACAAAGGTTACCAGGGTGGCTTCTATATTGGATTTTTTCATTAGCCGGGTGACAAAACGTGTCAGTAGCCTGGCAGCCCATTTACCAATAACAAATATGGCAATTGCAGCCAGAACTTTCAGACCGTAGTCGGTTAATATTTGCTGGCTATCGGCAATTAATTGATCCATGGTGTATATCCTCAGGTGGTGATTTTTTTGTGGCCGGATGGTAGTGTGTTTGTGTCAGGATAGCCAGTTCGGGCTGGTGAAGGAGAATAATAATGAATGTTGCCATGACCAATGCCGTTATTTCAATTGTGGCCGGTATTGTGATTTTGATTAAACCCAGGTTGCTTAACTATATCGTCGCGCTATATCTGATTATTGTGGGTGTAGTGGGTCTGCTGCCGCATATTCGCTAGGATCTGTTATGGGCGCTGATAACAACAAGGAACAATTGCTACGGATCCTGGCTGTTGATGATTCAAAGCTGATGCGTAAGGCGGTCGCGCGTATCCTCAAGGGTGTTAATGATGTAGTTGAAGCCGAGCATGGTGAGGATGCGTGGGACATGCTGCAACAGGATGAAACCATCAAAATTGTATGCTGTGATCTTTCCATGCCCGTTATGGATGGTTTCGGATTTCTGGAACGGGTACGAAATTCAGACGATGAACGCATCAGGGAGATGCCGGTCATCATTGTTACCGGCCAGGAAGACAGCGAGGAAAACCGGAATAAGATTTTTGAAGCAGGTGCCTCAGATTTTGTATCCAAGCCATTTGATTCTGCCCAGCTCAGGGCCAGTATTAAAACGCATACCCGGTTGGAGAAAACAGCCAGTGAGCTAAGACGCAAGACAACAGAATATCTGGAGAAGACCTCGGAATTTGAAACTCTTGCCGCAGTTGATCC
>JAPHTU010000112.1 GCA_026196145.1 Gammaproteobacteria bacterium | reverse complement strand
TGACCATCGCCGCTTCGGCGTCCTGCCTCTCGCGGCATACTGTCCATCCATGGACATAAAAAAACCCGATCATGAAACATGACCGGGTTTTAGTGGAATTAAAAGCACTTCCTTATGCCGTTAAACTTCCTGTAAATATCGCTTGTTCTATTTCATCTGCAGGATCAGAGATGCCTGAGTGATTTGTCAGTATTGTGGTCCAGTTGGGTAACCGTAATAGGGATAACGGTAGTTTGGGTAACCGTAACGATTAGAATTATTGAAACCCCAATCATTGCCACGATACCGTGTATCGCTTCTGGCCTTGCTTCTGCTCCTGGCCTCGTTTTCAGCCCTGATTTTCATGTTCAGGTCAATATCACCTTCCATTTCACTAATGAAATCATTCATGGAACCTCCAAATGAATCCCAGGGGCCACTACCCCAGCGGCTATCATCGTCGGCCCATGGTGCGCGCCACTTTTTCCACGGATTATTCGCGAAAGGACTTTTTCTTTCTCTTTCAACTGAGTCATCCTCTGCCATAGGTTCATCGTCGTAGTATCCGGGGGCATTGTTATAACCGTAATTCCTTGGGATATTGTTGTAACCATAATATCCGCGGGGAGCATAATTAGGGCCGTAGTAACGATTATTATTGCCGCCACCCCATGGGCTCCAGTTATTGCCACTACCCCACCAGGCCTGTGCCGGTGTGGCAGTAAGAACGAGCAGACCCAATATGGCTGCAAGTTGTAAAGGTTTATTCATGTAGTGTTCTCCAGCGAACAAATTCTGCCTGACAAATTATGCGGTCATTGTATTAGATTTTTCTAATATAGCAAGAAGTAATTGATGGAAGTGCTGCCGACTCCCTTAATCATAGACCTGAATGGAGAGGCAGGCTGTACTGATTTATCGGTGAGCTCGCTAAAAAGGCCGGCCGCCACCACCTGGCATCATTCCGCCCATGCCGCGCATCATCTTACCCATGCCACCCTTGCCCATTTTTTTCATCATCTTGGACATTTGCTTGTATTGCTTCATCACCTGGTTCACCTGCTGCACCGAGGTTCCGGAACCGTTGGCAATCCGTTTACGGCGTGAGCCATTGATTAAAGTGGGAATGGACCGCTCTTTAGGGGTCATGGAATTAATAATTGCCACCATATGCCGCAGATTTTTGTCATCCATTTGCGACTTTGCCGCCTCGGGTACCTTGCCCATGCCCGGTAGCTTATCCATCAGCGACCCCAGACCACCCATGCCCAGCATCTGCTCCAGCTGGTCTTTCAGGTCGGATAAATCAAAACTCCTGCCTTTTTTGATTTTCTTGGCCAGCTTGGCCGCTTTCTCATGGTCAATCTTTTGCTGGACCTCCTCAACCAGACTAACCACGTCACCCTTGCCAAGGATACGCGAGGCAATACGGTCCGGATGGAAGGGTTCCAGTGCGTCGACCTTTTCACCGACACCGATGAACTTGATGGGCTTACCGGTAACGTGTCTGACTGAAAGTGCCGCGCCGCCGCGTGCATCACCGTCGGCCTTGGTCAGAATGACGCCGGTTAATGGCAGGGCATCATTAAAGGCCTTGGCGGTATTCACCGCGTCCTGGCCAATCATGCTATCGATAACGAACAGTGTCTCAACTGGCTGAACAAAGCTGTGCAGCTGCCTGATTTCTTCCATCATCTGCTCATCAATATGCAGGCGGCCGGCCGTATCAACCAGCAGTACATCACTGGCAGACACCTTGGCCTGCTTGATGGCCTTTTTTGCAATATCTATCGGCTTTTCCCCGGTATGAGAAGGGAAAAAGTCGGCTTCCACTTCTGCTGACAGGGTCTGTAGCTGGTCGATGGCTGCGGGGCGATATACATCACAGCTGACTGTCATAACGGACTTCTTGTGCTGCGTGATGAGGTGTCTGGCCAGCTTGGCGATCGAGGTTGTTTTACCAGCACCCTGCAAGCCGGCCACCAGTACGATTGCCGGTGGCGTGGTATTTAGTGATAAGGCCTCATTGGCCTCCCCCATAACTTTAATAAGCTCATCCTGGACCACCTTGATGAGTGCCTGTCCGGGTGTCAGGCTTTTGAGGACCTCCTGACCAACAGCACGTTCACGGATATGCTCAACCAGCTCCTTGACTACCGGTAGTGCGACATCTGCCTCCAGCAGGGCCATGCGGACTTCGCGCAAACCCTCCTGGATATTGGATTCAGTCAGTCTCGCCTGGCCGCTAAGTGTACGAACAGTAGCCGACAGACGTTCTGTGAGTTTATCGAACATGTAATTATCCGGGTGCCGCAGAATTTCAGGGGCGCAAAGTATATCGGGTTATCTCCAACAACCCCAAATGAATTGCGATTGATGCTGACTGCTATGCAGTGCTATCTTTCACATATGAGCCCCATCATCATTGCAGCAATCATTGCCATCGGCCTGTACGTGTTAACCGCAACACGCCTGGGCATAGCCATGTCGAGTGACCATAGTAATGTCACAAATGCCAGCAAAGGCCTCCTCTCTATCGGTATAGTGGCCGTGATCCTGCATGGCGTCATCCTGTACCAGGGCATCATCAATGCCGATGGATTAAGCCTGGGATTTTTTAATGCGTTATCGCTGCTCGGCTGGGTGATTGCGGCCATGCTCATTACTGGCGCTTTTTTTGAACCGGTCCTGAGCCTGGGTATCATCATGTTTCCTGGCGCCGCACTGACGCTGGTACTCATGATAATTTTCCCTGCCGATCAGGCCATGGCATTACAGGGTGGCTGGCCAATGAAGGTACACGTACTGTCATCCGTTCTTGCATACAGTCTGTTCGCCCTTGCTGCCGTGCAGGTCATACTCCTGTTGTTGCAGGACAAGGCATTGCGCAAACATAAACCCGCAGGTTTCGTACGCTCATTACCACCGCTGCAGACGATGGAGGCCCTGCTGTTCCAGATGATAGGCGTAGGTTTTGTGGTACTGAGCTTCTCCCTGCTAACGGGTGCCATCTATATAACCGACATGTTTGCCCAGCACCTGGTCCATAAAACCGTACTATCACTGATTTCATGGCTGGTATTCGGGACGCTACTCTGGGGTCGCTGGAAATTTGGCTGGCGCTCCGGCAAGGCCTTCGCCTGGACAATGGGGGGATTTATTGTACTGGGGCTGGCTTACCCGGTGACCAAGTTTGTCCTTGAAGTCGTATTAAACCGTTGACTTAACCCGGCCATAAAGCTGAAATAGAATCCCCTTAAATACCGAGGTCCTTGACCCCTTGGACGCCATTCCAATAGCCAGCCTGTTTGCGATACTCGCCGGCCTGATCATACTATCCGCTTTTTTCTCAAGTTCCGAAACCGCATTGATGGCGCTTAATCGCTATCGACTTAAGCATCGGGTGAGCGAGGGTCATCATGGCGCCATACTGGCCAATAATCTCCTGAAGCGCCCTGACCGGCTGATAGGGCTGATCCTACTGGGCAATAACGCGGTCAATATTCTCGCGTCGGCAATTGCCACCATCATTGGCTATCGCCTGTATCAGGAGCCGGGCATTGCGATTGCTACGGGTGTACTCACTATCCTGATTCTCATCTTTGCGGAGGTCGCCCCCAAAACGGTGGCTGCGCTTTATCCGGAAAGAATTGCCTACCCGGCTTCCTATATCCTGACGCCGTTATTAAAACTGCTATCCGTACTGGTTCAGCTCATCAATTTCATTACCAATGGCCTGCTGAAACTTATCGGCGTATCCGCACAGGGCCCACACAGCCATGTGCTGAGTCAGGAAGAGTTGAGGACCGTGGTACTCGAAGCCGGCAAGCTTATTCCTGATGCACACCAGAAAATGCTGCTCAGTATCCTTGACCTCGAAAAGGCGACGGTTGAAGACATCATGATCCCAAAAAACGAGATCCATGGAATCGATATTGATGATGACTGGGACCAGATACATGAGCAATTGATTAACAGCCAGCACACCCGCCTGCCGGTATATCGGGAAACGATCGACCAGATCATCGGCTTCATTCATTTACGTAAGCTAATCCCTGCCCTTGAGGATAAGACCCTGAACAGGGAAAACCTGCAGGATCACGTTCGCCCGCCCTATTTTATTCCCAAGGACACTTCATTAAACAAACAAATCCTGAGTTTTCAGAACGAAAAACGCCGGCTCGCACTCGCGATCGATGAGTATGGAGATATACAGGGACTGGTTACACTGGAGGACATCCTGGAGGAAATTGTCGGCGAATTCACCTCTGATCCAACCGCCGCACACCAGGATATCTTTCCACAGGCGGATGGCAGTTACCTGGTCAATGCCTCCATCACGGTACGTGAACTGAAGCGCTCATTTGACTGGGACCTGCCAACCGATGGTCCCAAGACTTTAAATGGCCTGGTGCTTGAACATATGGAAGATATTCCACAAAGTGGTACCAGCCTGATGTTGTATGGCTATCCGGTGGAAATCATGCAGACACAGCAAAATGCGATAAAAACAGTCAAATTACGTGTGACGACAGCAGCATCTGAAAACAGAAAAAACCAATAAAATCAGACTGGTCATTGCCAGCCGGCGAATGAAACGGTATAAAGCGGGAACAATCAGAAAATAAGTCACACTGAAGCTATATTTCGATGGCCAAAAACAGAAAACCAATCAAGATCCGCACACACTCCGTACCGGGCACACTTTACCGCCAGAAGGGTATTTTAAGTCGGATTTTTGGTAGTAGCGGCCTTGAGATTCATATCAAAAGCCAGACCTTTAACTTCGACAACATTGACGACTTCAAGGCTTTTCTGGCAGGAAAAACAGAAATTCCCGCCTCCAAGATGCAGGAAATGCTAAAACGTACTGACCTGCACCTGAAAGAGGAAATCAAACAGCTTAGTAAAGTTGAGCAAACAATTAATGAAAAACTGGCCGCGACTATTCGTGATCCCAAGACCATAGATAGCTACCTGGATGGCGCCACCATGGTGCGCTTTTCACAGGATTATGACTGGCGCCAGATTATGTTCGAACTCAGCAAGCAGTCCACTGATTTGAGTGAATACAAGCTGGAAGCAGTAAGTTACTACCTGCAGTACCTGCGCTCACGCATCAGCATTGCCCGCAGCATTCTGCAGGACAAGTCACAGCCACCGGAAGAAGATGACAGCACCCGCTTGCAGGAAACCATGCAAACCAATGTGTTGACTGAGGATGATCTAAATGCGGCACAGGCCGTGAGTGAAAAAGCGGATGATTTTTCCGAGACTAGCGCAGATCTTTCAGGTCACCTGGATGAAAAAATCATACATTCGGAATTCAAGCGGATCCCGCGTGGCCAGACCGTCATTGTTGATTCGGCATCCGCTCACATGCTGCCAATGAAAATTGCCAGCAGAAAATTTATCCTTGAAATGAATGAGCCGCCCGAACTAATCAGTAAAAACGGTGATCGCTACCCCCTGAAGCAGGGTGAAAACCTGATCGGCCGTAGTACAAAGTGCTCCATCATCCTTAATCCGGAATTTGTCGATGTCTCGCGCCAGCATCTGATTATCGAACTATATCCCAACAACACCCTGCACTTTACTGACCTTTCCTCCTCGGGCACCCAACTGCCATCTGTACTGATAAAAGGCTAGGGCCTGCCTTATCAAGGGTATAACAACTCCTTGATCCATTGGCCATCTTTCAGGATATACAGCTCGCGCTGGTTTAGACGGTCCGGGTGTCCCGCCCAGAATTCAATACGCTCGGGAATCACACGATAACCACTCCAGTGTGGTGGCCGGGGTATATCCATGCCGGTAAACTGCTCCTCGTACTTGCTAACCCTGGCCTGCAGCAGCGTCCGATCCGTCAGCACCTCGGACTGATGCGAGGCATAGGCACCAATCTGGCTGGCACGTGGGCGAGTCTGCCAGTATGCATCGGCTTCATCATCCGTAATTGGCTCCACGGGGCCTTCCACCTGAAACTGCTGGTGTGCCTCCTGATAATAAACACAGACAGCGGCAAACGGATTGGCATCCAGATGATGACCCTTTCTACTGTGTACGTTGGTAAAAAATACCAGACCACGCTCATCCACCTTTTTCAGTAACAGGGTCCTGACCGAGGGCCTGCCCTGTTCATCGACAGTGGCAAATGATGAAGCCATTGGCTCCCTCAACTGGCTGTTGCGTGCCTGTTCGACCAATACCTCGATCCGATCAATTGCTTCTTGCAGTAGAGTCATAATTCTCGTTCGCTATTTGTCAAAACCACTGACCAGGCGTTTGAACACCCAGCCAAACTGTTGATGATCTATCATCCAGATGCGCAACCAGTTACCGCTTTTACCCAGCACTACCAGTGCATCCCCCTGCTTCAGGGTTCTCAGCAGTTTTGCATTTTTATTTGCGCCACTGCGTACATTCGCCCGAGCCACCGCAATTTCGGTTATCTCGCCCAGTGCCCGGGGATTGTTCTGCAGCAGCTTGCCAATACCCTGTGTAACTTCCTTGTTTTCACGCATTAACATCAATTGTAACAACTCGATGGCATCTTCCTGACCATGGCGAGCCGCCTGCAGATAGTAGGACATTGCCTGTGCCATGTCCTTTTCTGTACCTTCGCCGTGCTGATAGGCCCAGCCCAGCCTGAACAATGAATCAGCGTGGCCAAGGCCTGCAGCCTGTTTCCACCAGTAAATGGCGGTTGCCTCATCAACGGCCAGCCCCAGTCCCTTCGCGTATAACCAGCCGAGACGATACTGTGCCTCTGCATGACCAACATCGGCCAGTGGCTTCCAGATGCAATAAGCCACTGCGTAGTTACCTTCCTGTGCAGCCGCGACACCCTTATTAAAGTCCAGGTGACTGCCTTGCGTATAGGACTGTGCCCACCCGGCCGGCGAGGCAATCATCAACAGCAGTAAACAGAACAATCGCTTCATGATGCAGACATCATTTCCTTGATACGCTCCAGCATAAGGGCTGCATGCCCTTTGGCTGCCACACCATATTCCACATAACGAATTACCCCTTCGGGATCGATAACAAAGGTTGAACGCAGAATACCTTCCTTTTTTACCCCGTCTCTTACTTTTTCATGCATCACGCCATAGGCATTGCATACCTCTTTATCGATATCCGCCAGTAGTGAGACTGTCAGTCCATACTTGTCACGAAAGGCCTGGTGGTCATAACAGGAGTCCGCACTGATCCCGGCCACATGAATACCGGCGCTCATATAATCTTCTGCCATATCGGTGAAATCGGTTGCCTGTATGGTGCAACCCGGCGTGTCATCCTTGGGGTAAAAATAAAGCAAAAACCACTTGCCTGCGCAATCCGATAACGACCGGATTTGCATATCGGCGCTTGGCAAGGAAAAATCCGGCGCCTTATCACCAACCTGTAACATGATCCCCTCCTGTTTAATTATTCATTTAATCCTGGCGGCATTGTAACTTAAGGACAAAACTCAATTCATTCCGAAATGCTCACTTTTTTGACCGATAGGTATATTCCATCAAGGCGCGGTAAAACAATGGCACCAGAAACAGTGAAAAACAGGTCGATATCGTCAGGCCAGAGACAATCGCCGTGGCAACCGGCCCCCACAGCAACGACTTGCCTCCCAGCCCGGTTGCCAGTGAAAACAGGCCCCCTATCGTGGTAAGTGCGGTAATAACAATCGGTATCACACGTCTCCTGGCCGCATAAAAAGTGGAGTGTAATATGCTCATACCGCTGGCATAACGACTATTGGCCGCACTGATCATGACGATGGCAGCATTCACTGCGATACCACCCAGTGCGACGACACCATACAGAGTGAACAGGCTGAGTGGATTACCGGTCACCCACAGGCCAAGCACCACCCCGGTCGCCGCCATGGGAATGGTGGCCAGTATGATAATCAGCGGTTGCGCATAGCTGCGAAATTGCGTGCCCAGTATGAGATAAATCAGACCAAGCCCGAACAGGAACAGCACGCCAATCGCATCCATACTTTCCTGTATATCATCAAGCTCACCACTGAAATCCAGATCAACCCGTGGATACTGCTCACGAAATGCCTCCCATGCCTCGAGCAGTCGCTCATTAGCCTCAACCGTGCCAATAATATCTTTATCGAGATCGGCCTGCAGTGTAATGGCGCGTCGATAATTATGATGGCGTATATTGTCACGTGAGCGCCTGATATCGGCATCCACCAGGTCGCTGAGCGCCATCGTCGAGCCATCCGGCATCACCAGCATTTGCGACAGCAGGCTATTGGTATCACGCACACCCTCCTGTATCGCCTTCACACGAACCTCGATCTCCTCACCCGCGTCGCGAAAGGTCGTCACGATCTCACCATCAACCAGTAACCTCAGGGTGCGCCCGATATCTGCCGGCACTACCCTGACACGGTTGACACTATCCAGGTTCAGTTTAAGTGCCAGTTCAGTAGCACCACCCGAATCATCATCGCCGATATCCCGCACACCTTCGATTGTAGCCAGATCTAGCTTGAGCCGATCGACTACCTGCCTGATTTCATCAAAGTTGTCCCCCCTGACCTTGACGGATATCGGTTTGCCTGACGGTGGCCCATCCTTCAACGCCCAGAAGCGGAGATTCTCCGGGCCCGACATGGTTGCAAAATGTGGCCGGATATCGCCAAGCATATCCTCCACACCACGCAGTTCAGGCGTCTTCGGATTCAGGCTCACCACAATCTGGCCAAAGCGGTCACCAAACAGCGGCTCGATCTCGGTGAGTAACTCACCCGCGTAGGAAGCCATGCCCCGCAACTCGTCGGCTTCGATGTATTGTCGCAACTGTAGCTCCATGTTTCGTACCACATCCGCCGTCTCGGCCAACGTTGTCCCCTGCGGCATGGTGACGTCAACATAGAACAGGCGTATGGGGTCGAAGGCAAAGAAGCGTATCTTGACTTGCTCGGTTACCAGCAGTCCTGTTGCAAAGGCAAAAATCGTGATGGCTATTGCCAGCGTGGTTTTCTGATAACGCAGCGCCTTGATCAACAGCTTGCCGTATTTCACCTGGAAATGATGGATCAGCCATACACGCTTGAGATGA
>JAPHTU010000011.1 GCA_026196145.1 Gammaproteobacteria bacterium | reverse complement strand
CCCAGGCATCGGGACAGGAATGGGCTATTCATTGGCGGGTCAATCCTGTTTATCATCGGCGGATTGAATGGGTCGCTAACCTCCGGCACCGGGCTTTTTGTGACCCTGTGGCTGGTGCGCTGGTTTGGTATGGATTACCAACGGGCCGTCGCATACACCCTGATACTGGTTGGCATGTTCTGGAACGGGATCGGCGCCCTGACACTCGGGATATTGGGCAATATCCGTTGGGACTGGGTACCCGTACTATTGATCGCCTCCTTGATTGGTGGCTATCTGGGGGCCCATATGGCCATAAAATACGGCAATCGCTGGATTAAAATCGTATTCGAAGTCGTCACTATCGCCGTGGGGCTGAAACTGATTATTGGTTAGATACCATACTGTTCTCGATAGGCATGCATTGCATCCAGATACTGGTCGTATTCGCCCGATTGCTCAATGAAGTGAATGAGCAGTTCCAGGTTCGCAATATTCATAACCCGCAGATCATAATCGGATTCCACCTCCTGGATTGCCGAGCGCTCACCCTGCCCCTTTTCCATGCGATCCAGTGCGATCGCCACACCTGCCGCCCGCGCATTGTTGGCGGAAATAATATCCATTGCCTCGCGGATGGCCGTGCCGGCAGTAATAACATCATCAATAATCAACACTCGACCTTCCAATGGCGCACCGACCAGACTGCCACCCTCGCCATGGTCCTTCACCTCCTTGCGATTAAAACAGTAAGGCGCGTCTCTGCCATGCTGCTCGGCCAATGCAACCGCTGTCACTGCCGCCAGGGGAATACCTTTATAGGCCGGACCAAACAACACATCGAACTCCACACCACTATCCACGATTGACTGCGCATAGTATTTGCCGAGCCTGGACAACGACCTGCCCGTATTAAACAGGCCCGCATTAAAAAAATACGGACTGATCCGTCCGGATTTAAGTGTGAACTCACCAAAACGTAAGACACCAAGTTCCAGGGCAAACTCAAGAAATTCTTTTTGATAATCCTGCATAGTCATACTCATTAACGACGGGCGCGGGTATGATACACGCCACTTTTTTTCTCACAACACTATTCATGCGAATAATCTCGGTAAACGTCAATGGTATACGCGCTGCAGCCCGCAAGGGTTTCTTTGACTGGCTAAAAAACCAGCGCGCCGACATCGTTTGTATTCAGGAGCTCAAGGCACAGACACATCAGCTGACTGACTCTGTTTTCTGGCCCAAGTCATTCCACTGCCATTACCATGAGGCCGAAAAAAAAGGCTATAGCGGTGTCGCCATTTATTCCAGAAAGGAAGCGGACGCCGTGATCAACAGCTTCGGTGTAGAGGAATTTGACCGTGAAGGACGCTACATAGAAGCACGTTTTGGCAACCTGTCAGTAGTGTCGCTATATGCCCCCTCCGGCTCAGCAGGTGATCACCGTCAGGAATCCAAAGACCGCTTTCTTGAGCATTTTCCGAAACATCTGGCCAAGCTGAAACAACAACAGGAACACGTAATTATCTGCGGCGACTTCAATATTGCCCACCGCGAAATCGATCTGAAGAACTGGAAAGGCAATCAGAAGAATTCCGGGTTCCTGCCACATGAACGTGCCTGGATGGACAAGTTATTTGGTGACGAGTTTGGCTATATCGATGCCTACCGTGTCATTGAACCCGAGACCGAGCAATATACCTGGTGGTCCAATCGAGGCAAGGCCCGCGAAAACAACGTTGGCTGGCGTATTGATTACCAGGTCATTACTCCTGATCTGGCCGACAGGGTGGAGAAAGCCCGCGTCTATACGGACAAGTGGTTTTCTGACCATGCACCATTCATCATGGACTATGACTACCCGTAGTAATGACCGACGTAGAAAAGTTACATAGCTGGAAAGAGTCCTTTCAGGTTTACCGTAACCCGAAGGTACTCGCCATGCTGTTCCTAGGCTTTTCAGCCGGACTGCCAATCCTGCTAGTGTTTGGCACCCTGTCAGCGTGGCTTCGTGTCGAGGGCGTCGACAAGACCACCATCGGCTTTGTCAGCTGGGTAGCACTCGCCTACGGCCTGAAGTTCACCTGGGCACCGTTGGTTGATCGACTACCCATCCCCCTGATGACCCGGCTGCTTGGACAACGGCGCAGCTGGATGCTGCTGGCACAGGCGGGTGTCATTACCGGGCTGATCATGATGGCCAGTTATGACCCGGTGAGCGCGCTTTCCACAGTTGTGTGGTTTGCCGTACTGACGGCATTTTCATCAGCAACCCAGGACATCACCATTGATGCCTGGCGCATCGAGGCTATTGAAGAGGAATTCCAGGGGGCAATGGCGGGTACCTATCAGCTCGGCTATCGCCTCGGCATGATACTCGCCGGTGGTGGCGCCTTCAGCCTGGCGCATTTCTATTCCTGGCCAACGGCTTACCTGTTCATGGCTGGCTTCATGTCGGTGGGCGTAATCAGTGTCATGGTCATCAATGAACCCGAACATCGACAGAACAATGAAGACTGGAAAACCGAGGCCCGTGTACTGGATTTCCTGGAGCGCAAGGAACACCTGCCGGATAACATCAAGCATATACAGGCCTGGTTTGTCGGCGCAGTCATTTGCCCGTTTGCCGACTTTTTTGCCCGCCATGGCCTGTTCGCCTTCACCATTCTGTCATTCATCATGGTGTTTCGCCTCAGCGATATCACACTGGGTGTGATGGCCAACCCGTTTTATATCGACATGCAGTACAGCGAACTTGAAATCGGACTGGTCACCAAAACGGTCGGGCCAATCGTCACCATTATGGGCGCCTTGTTGGGTGGTGTACTTGTGGTGCGCTACGGCACCATGCGCATGCTACTGATTGGAGCCATCCTGGTTATTGTGACCAATCTGCTGTTTGCCTGGCTAGCCACACAGCCACCGCTGGTCATCTGGCTAATCATGGTAGTAGCCGCCGACAATATTGCCGGTGGTATTGCCGGCACGACCTTCATTGCCTACCTGTCTGGTCTGACCAACAAGGCCTACACGGCGACCCAGTACGCGCTGTTCAGTTCGATCATGCTGCTGTTGGCCAAGTTTATCGGCGGCTTTTCCGGGGTAGTGGTTGACGCCACCAATTACCCGATCTTCTTTCTGTATGCGGCCGCACTCGGATTGCCTTCTATACTACTCATCCTGCTACTCATGAAAAAAGAGGCTGACAGGTAACAGGACGCTTAATGCAGTACATTCTGCTGCTGACCTTCATCGCCTTGCCTTTCAATCACCGTTTTTGGTGACAATGATGCATGATGCAACAGCATTAACCAGCCGGCGCCTTCCTGATAGACATAGACATTCGTCGTCTCCGCAATAGTCACTTTGTCCTGCTGTTTATCGGGGACAATATATTCATGCAGCAGATGCACGGCCAACTTTGCCGACTGTTGACGATGAACATCCTTTAATTCAAAAGCCAGGGTATTCTCGCCGGAGAATATCTGCTGCCAGCTTGCCATTACCTCCTGCCTTCCCTGCAGCCTTGCCCCCATTGGATGGATACAGGCAATGGCATCGGAATCCATCCACACCTCCGACATGGCATGAATATCTTTCTCATGTAACGCCCGGTAAAATGCCTGTTCGGCAGCATCGGCCGTACTGAAACCATTTTTCACGATAACCAACCTGATATTAATGAACGATCTGCATCATATCCAACTCTGCCGTATTGATGAAATACTGCCGGATACAGCACGCGGTTTTTCTACTACGGAAACCGGTGCAGATCATGAAGTATTCGTTATCAACAAGCACGGAGAGTACTTCGGGTATATCAACAGTTGCCCGCATACCGGCGCTCCGCTCGAATGGATGCCTCATCAGTTTCTCAGCCTTGATACCGACAATATCCAGTGCTCCCTGCACGGTGCGCGCTTTACCATTGACCAGGGGCTGTGTATTCAGGGGCCCTGCCTGGGTGAAGGGCTAAAACCTATCAAGCTCAAGATTACCAAAAGCATCATTTACTGGTCGAATCCGGGCTAACTCAAAACCTGTTCCGGCTTGCAAAGTCCCCAAACACTGTCTATCCCTAATATAACGGGATCACAGTTTGCGAGGATTTAGCCATGCCAATCGTCTATCACCCAATAAAGCTGGGCACATTAAATGGACCCATCGAGTATGTTAGGCCTCAACAGATATTACCGGAGCATGTATCAGCCAGCAGCCCTGCTATTGATGTAATGACCGACCTGAGACTAACAGCAACTGTGACTGTTTCCCCGGCCAAGACGGTCGATGACGCACTTCAGGTTATGGTACACAAGGGTGTTCGAATGTTACTGGTAGAAGACCTGCAATGCCGCGTAATGGGCTTGATAACAGCCACTGATATACAGGGAGAAAAACCCATGCTGTTCAGCCGAGATACGGGGGTAACGCATGCCGAAGTCCTGGTCAGGGACATCATGGTGACCATTGACGATATCGAAGTCATGAATTTTAGCGATGTCAATCATTCACAGGTTGGTGACATCGTGACAACCCTGACCCAGGCGGGCAGACAGCATGCACTTGTGACGGAACAACGAGAAGGTGATCAGGGAGTACTGATACGCGGCATCTTTTCAACATCTCAAATCAGCAGGCAAATGGGTATCTCTATTAAACCAACAGAGAAAGCGCAAACATTTGTGGAACTGGAGACAGCGATTACTCACTAGGTTCTGTTAACAGGCCCTGATAAAACAAAGGGAAAGAAACCTGAACGCAAACGCCTCAGGGGAAGCCCCTGAGGCGTGCGCTTACTGCTTTGGCCACATGGCTGTGTGGCATCAAGTCCGCTACGCGGAGTCTGTTATTACAACTACAATCTACCTCTCTCACCTCATGGAAAAGCCAGCATGGCTGGCTCAACACCCATGATATCTGCTAATACCTGGACCACTAATCAGCAATCATTTACACCAGGCTATGGACAAGGGTTTAAGTTATTTACTGGTGTAACTAGTATTCATCCTGCGACATCGCATCCAGCGCGTCCAGTGGGCTAGCCCAGCTTTCCTGTGTTGACGCCCCGATATCTGTCATAAAATCTTCCCGCATCATATCGACAGATCCGGACCAGTCTTCAGGTGGTTGTACTGTCTGCAAAGGCATCTGCGCCCAACTGGTAAAATCCAGCTCTTCAATTGCGCCATCGAAATACTGTATTTCGACCGTACCCTCGTCCTGATCTATTGCAACAACTTCAAAGTCCAGTCCTTCTGGCGACTGATACCACTCCCCTATGACAGGTTTTACTTTAAATTCCATTCTTCACCTCACTCTCCATGATTCAGGCTGGTCAGCCAGGATGCCCGCTTACAACTGATTTTCCAGTCCCTTACTATTTCTTATAGACGAAATTCCTGCGGCGGCAAGCAGGAAATACTTATATAACCAGTTAATAAGCCCCCTTTCAGATAATAATTTATTTATATAACCTCGGTATCTCAATGATTAAAAAGTGATCTTTGATGACTACTGTGCCTATGTTAAGGTGAAAAATATTTTCCTGATTACATGAATTTATGACCCCGACTATTACCCTCGCCATTACCGGTGCCTCCGGCACCGCCTATTCCATGAGGTTAATGGAGCAGTTACTGATCTCGGGGCAAACGGTCAACCTGCTGATCAGCAAGCCGGGCCAGATTGTACTGGGGATGGAAACCGATCTTGCGCTGTCATCTCAGCCGACCAAAATACATCAACAACTTAGCGAATATTACAGTCTCACTGACCCATCAAAACTGGTTGTTTATGGCCGTGACCAGTGGACGGCCCCTATTGCCAGTGGCACAGGCATTTCCCGTGCCATGGTTGTGTGCCCCTGCACCACCGCTACACTGGCTTCGATTGCCAACGGGCAATCCAAGGACCTTCTGGAGCGTGCGGCTGACGTCACCATCAAGGAACAAAAAAAACTCATTCTGGTTATCCGGGAAACGCCTTTGTCTGCGATTCATCTCGAGCATATGCTCAAGCTGGCCCGTCTTGGCGTGCTCATCATGCCCGCAAACCCGGGCTTTTACCTTGGGGTTGAAAAAGTGAGTGACCTGGTGGACTTTATCGTTGCCCGTATCCTCGACCATCTGGATATTGAACATAACCTTACCCCGCGCTGGGGAATTGACGAACTTTAGCTCCATATGGTTAATTCCGCCCGTTTTTAACTTGCACAGTCGCACCCCCCTCTTTATGCTTCATCGCCTGATACCGATACCCGCAATTGCCCAACTTTTGAACCAATCTCGATGAAGTGCCTTAACGATTACCGTATGACTATTGGGGACCATGAACTGGTTCCGATCATGATTGGTGGCATGGGAGTTGATATTTCATCAACTGATCTGGCCCTGGTTGCATCTCGCCTTGATGGGGTCGGCACGATATCTGACGCCATGTCACAAACGGTTACCGATAGACGCTACAAGACTCGCTTTGTTAAAGACAAGGTAAAGTTATACAAGCACACTGTCGGCAAAACCGATAAATCCGAAGTCCAGTTTGATCTGGCCCATATCGCATCGGCACAGGCCATCCATGTCACCAAGACCATGGACAGAAAACAGGGCAATGGTCTTATCTATATCAATGTTATGGAAAAACTCGGGATGAATAATCCCAAGGCGACATTGCAGGTGCGCATGGAATCGGCAATGGACGCCGGCATTGATGGCATCACCTTGAGCGCCGGCCTGCACCTGGGCTCCATGGCATTGGTCAAGGACCACCCACGATTTAATGATGTGCATTTCGGTATTATCGTTTCCTCCTTGCGCGCATTACAGCTATTCCTGCGCAAGAATAAATCACTCAATCGTTTACCGAACTTTATCATCGTAGAAGGCCCACTGGCCGGCGGTCACCTGGGTTTTGGTATTGATGACTGGCAGGACTATGATTTACTCACCATTACCCGTGAAGTCTGCGCCTGGCTTGAAGAACAGCAACTCAGTATTCCGGTCATTGCGGCTGGAGGTATCTTTACCGGTACCGATGCCGTGAATGCCGTTGAAGCTGGTGCCGCCGGCGTTCAGGTTGCTACCCGTTTTACCATTGCCAAGGAATGTGGATTGCCTGATGACGTGAAGCAGGAGTACCTGAAATCCGACGAAGATAATATTGAAGTCAATACCATTTCACCCACCGGCTACCCGATGCGTATGCTCAAGAACAGCCCGGCCATCTGCAAAGGCATCCAGCCCAATTGCGAGTCCTTCGGTTACCTGCTGGATAGCAAGGGCCGATGTTCATATATTGACGCCTATAATGCAGAGGTTGCCAAGCATCCCGACGCCAAAAAAATCGAGGTTTGTGAGAAGACCTGCCTGTGTACGGCCATGCGGAAATTTGAATGCTGGACCTGCGGCTCCACCACCTATCGTTTAAAAGATACCACCGTGAAAAACCCGGATGGTAGTTACCTGTTGCCGGATGCCGAGCATATTTTTAAAGACTATCAATTCAGTGTAGGCAATAAAATCTCGTTACCTGATTCAGTCAGCTAGTATATTTAACAACAGTTCCCCGTCATGAATATTCAATGCATGGCCTGAACGACTTAGCCACACCCTGGCTTTACCCTTTAGCGTCGGCACCATATTCAAATCCTGACTTAAGGCCGGCACCAGTTCATCACCATATTGACGCACGACAGCGTGATATCGAATATCCGGATGCGGCTGTTGATTTGCCCAGTTAACGAGATTCAGGTGACCAGGAGGCAACATATCCCGTAAGGCGCCCCTTGAGTCCCTCAAGTAGCGGTAGGTTGATCCGCCCACAATTGACTTCATCGCGTACCAGCCGGGCCCCGGGCAGAAAAATGGCTTGTCTTCGGCCACATCCAGACCTTGCGCTGCACGAGGTGTCCCCAGGTGCGGTGATGCGATCGTTACCAGACGCGTAACTCCGGCAGGATTACCTTGTAGCACAGCGAGTCGCGCCACCACACCACCGGCAGAGTGCCCCACCAGTGTTAACGCCTCATTTGGGTGACGCGTCCTGACATCCTGTAATAAATTCAACAAGACCCGGGTTTGGAACATCAGCGGCGCCTTTGCCGGTAGCTGTGCCAGGTAGAAGGTCTTTTCAGTTGCAGCGCTTGATCCGGCTGGTCGCCAGCCATTGCTCACCAGTACCCGGTTAACGCCACTATATTCCCAGGTTGCCGCATTCGACGCATAGCCGTGCACCAAAACCAGCACATCGGCCCGGGCGGCCGATAATTGCAGTAGTGACAGGATAATAATTAAGAGCAGATTTCTCATGGTCTATCATTTCACCAACACGATCCCATTCGTATGTTCAGTCTATGATAACCGGTGCTTTTCACAATGACCTGTATCAATTTACTAACCGTGATTTTTCACCACACCAGTCGAAGGTATCTTCGCTTTACTTCCTATGCACGACCTTATGTCGATAATCCGGGTACATTATCCTCGGCTGCAAAACACATATATTCCGTTTCATCCCCGTGTGAGGATATAAGAGGGACTTATCAGGGACATGTCTACCAACTGCACAAGGCTTGCGCCCATTACTGAACGCAAGCCTCTTACGCTGCACAATACTTTACTATCAGGCAGCTACGGCATTTGAAAACCAGGCTTCAACTGCCTCTGAGTCACCGATATATTCACCATTGATGAATACCTGGGGGACCGTATCAGCGCCTGTTACTGCTCGTACTGAACGTATGGTCTGGCTGCGGTTCAACTCGACCTCTTCAAAGTCAATACCACGATCATGCAAAATACCCTTCACCTTCGCACAAAATGGACAACCGGCTTTACTGAATAAAAATACATCCAGCGGCTTTACCGCATCCGGGTTCAGATAATCCAGCATGGTATCTGCATCGGATACCTCGAAGGGGTCTCCCGGCACATCAGGCTCGATAAACATCTTTTCGACAATACCATCCCTGACGATCATCGAATAGCGCCAGGACCGCTTACCAAAACCGAGGTCATCCTTGCCAACCAGCATGCCCATGCCCTCGGTAAACTCACCGTTGCCGTCAGGGATAAAAGTAATGTTTTCCGCGCCCTGGTCACTTTTCCACTCATTCATGACGAAGGTATCATTCACAGACATACAGATAACATCATCAATATCATTTTCTTTCAGTACTGGCGCCAGCTCATTAAAGCGCGGAACATGGCTGCCCGAACAGGTGGGTGTGAACGCCCCCGGCAATGAAAAGACCGCAACAGTCTTGCCCTTGAAAAGCTCATCAGTCGTAATATTGACCCATTCATGATTCTCACGAACCGGAAAAGTCACCTGTGGTACTGCCTTGCCCTCTCTATTTTCCATCATCTTTCCTCTACGAGTTGCTTGTGTTTAATCGAATGAAGGCATTGTACGCATTACCTGTAATTTATATATTAGTATGTTTTCATTAATACATTCGATATTATCGATCGTTTAGCCGCCAGCTCAGACCAGGGCCCGTTAATACCATGCTGATATCCAGCGTTGCCCCTCAAATAAGGTCAGACTAGGCGCGACGACCGCAGTTTGGTTACTCCAAATAAGTGAGGAGCAACACCGTATGGCCTTATTTGAGGGGCAACCCTTTGGGACGGGGCCATTTTTCCGTCGGACTGTGTTGCATTTTCGCTTATGTACCATAGTACACTGCGCTCCATGCGCCTTGCCCGGCGAAAAAATGGCAGCCGGCGATGGGTATCGGCATGGTGTTAACAGGCCCTAAATTCCCATGTCCAACTCCAGCCAATGGGTTAGTATTCCCTGACTTTTGAGGAATGAAGCACTATGTCGATACAGTGGTATCCAGGCCACATGCACAAGGCCAGCAAGGAAATCAGCAAAACCCTGTCACAGGTCGATCTGATTATTGAGGTACTGGATGCACGCATACCCTACAGCAGCGACAACCCCATGCTGGAAAGGATCCGTAAAGACAAGCCTTGCATCAAGCTACTGAATAAATCAGACCTCGCTGACACTACGATTACCGCACAGTGGCAAACCTTTCTGGAAGCCACCCGGGGCATTAAAACGTTGACGACCTCGACCGCCACACCCGAAAAGATCAATCAACTGCCGACCTTGATTCAAAAACTTTTACCCGCTCGACAAAACAAGGACCGGGTTCTGCAGGCTATGATCACCGGCATACCCAATGTCGGCAAATCTACATTGATTAACCGTCTTGCCGGCAAGGCGATTACGCAAACCGGCAATGAGCCTGCCATAACCAGGTCACAGCAACGCATAAGGATCAAAGGCAACATCATCCTGCATGACACGCCAGGTGTGCTCTGGCCAAAAATAGAAAACCACAATAGCAGTTACCGCCTTGCTGTGACCGGCGCAATCAAGGACACCGCTACCGATAACGAGGATATGGCGTTATTCGCCGCTGATTATCTGCTGAGGGACTACCCGGAACTTGTAAAGGCACGTTATTCACTTACCGAACTGCCTGACAGTGCAGGCGAGCTACTGGAAATTATTGGCAGACTGCGAGGCTGCCTGCGTGCTGGCGGAAACATTGAATACGACAAGGCCGCCAAGCTGTTCCTCACCGAGATACGCGCCGGCACCCTCGGCCCGATCAGCTTCGAAACACCGGAGATAATCGAGGCCGAGCTTGCTGAGCTGGCCATCAGGCAGCAGCGCGAGCAGGAAAAAAAGGCTTTACGTAAAAAAACAGGCAGAAAAAATCGGAAAACCCGTTAAAACTGATTAGTACGCAGCATCACCAGCGTGCAGCCTTCTATACATTCAGCACCCTGCGCCTCCAGGTCCGACATCAGGGCCGCCGATTCCGAACCCGGATTAAAGATCACCCTGGCAGGGTTTAATGCCAGAATATCGTTGTGCATTTTACGACTGCGTGCCTCACCTACGTACATCGTCAATGTGTGCACCTTTTCATCAATATCAGCCAGCTGATGGGTAACCTCAATACCTTCGATTACTGGAATAGCCGGATTCACGGGTGTTATCCTGTAGCCATCTTCCAATAACAGGCGAATCGCCTGATTTGAGTAGCGTTGTGGTTTTGGACTGGCGCCAAGAACGACAACATGATGCTTGGCAGCCTCATATGGATACATGGCGGTATTCCTCGTCAGTCATCGGCGTAATTTTCAGTATAGCGGTCGTGTACTCTCTCATAATAAATAATTCGCCAGGAGAGACAAGCCTATCACCTGGCTGCTGACGCTGGCTCTATAACTTACTCAACACACTGCTTGCGGCATCAATCGTTGTATCAATATCTTCGTGTGTATGTGCCATTGATACAAAGCCTGCCTCGAAGGCAGACGGCGCCAAATAGACCCCCGCATCGAGCATGCCATGAAAAAATTGCCTGAAACGCTCCTGATCACAGGCAGAGGTTCCCTGAAAACCGGTCACGGTATCGGCATCCGTGAAAAACAGGCCGAACATACCGCCGACATGATTTTCTGTCATCGGGATACCCGCCTCGCTGGCTGCACCCATAATACCCTTGGTTAGGCGTTCAACTTTGTGCTCAAGAGCCTCGTAGAAGCCCTCTTTCGACACCATTTCCAGCGTCTTTAGCCCTGCCGCCATTGCAACCGGACAGCCGGATAGCGTACCAGCCTGGTAAACCGGTCCCAGCGGGGCGATGTGTTCCATTATTTCGCGCTTTCCGCCGAATGCGCCTACCGGGAGACCGCCCCCGACTACTTTTCCGAGGGTTGTCATATCCGGAGTGACGCCGTAGTAGGCCTGGGCACCGCCCAATGCGACACGAAAACCGGTCATGACCTCATCAAATATCAGCACAACTCCATATCTCGTACAAAGCTCGCGCAGGCCTTCCAGAAATCCCGGCGCGGGTGGTATGCAGTTCATATTGCCGGCAACAGGCTCAACGATGACACAGGCCAGTTCTTCACCGTATTGCTCAAAGGCCTGTGTCACCTGGTCCAGGTCATTAAAGCTCAGGGTAAGCGTGTGCTCGGCCAATGCAGCCGGCACTCCCGGTGAAGTCGGCACACCCAGAGTCAAGGCACCCGAACCCGCCTTTACCAACAGGGAATCAGAGTGGCCGTGGTAACAACCCTCGAACTTGAGGATTTTGTCCCTGCCCGTATAACCACGCGCCAGACGTATGGCACTCATGGTGGCTTCCGTGCCTGAACTAACAAAGCGTACCATTTCAATTGACGGCACCAGTTCAACCACCTTGTTTGCTATGTCGGTTTCAATTTCAGTCGGTGCCCCAAAACTCAGTCCGTCCTCTGCTTTTTGCTGCACCGCCTTGATCACAGCCGGATGCGCATGACCCAGTATCATCGGTCCCCAGGAAGCCACGTAATCTATGTATTGCTTGTCATCCTCATCGTATACATAGGCACCCTGCGCACGCTTGAAATAGACCGGTGTACCACCAACGCCTGCAAAGGCACGCACGGGAGAATTCACACCGCCAGGAATAACTGCCCGGGCTTCATCAAATAAAGAATCTGAACGACTCATAAATCATCCTTGGTTATTGGGGCCTGTTAACAGATCCCAGGTAATCAAAACAATGCGGCAATTTCTCCGGCCGCCCGGGTAATATCAGGCTGTCCGAACACACCATCAATAACCGCGAGCATGTCCGCACCTGCCGCAACTAATGGCGCGCCATTCTGTGCGGTGATACCACCAATTGCAACTATTGGCACCGTGATCTGCTGGTGCGCACTTTGCAGCACATCAACAGAGACCTGTATGGCGTCCGGCTTGTTTAGCGACGGAAAAAAGCGGCCAAAGGCAACATAATCTGCCCCCTCCTGCTCCGCTTGTCGTGCTGCGTCCAAATCATTATAGCAAGACACTCCAATGATCTTTTGTTCACCCAGATAGCTACGCGCACCAGCAAGACCCATATCATCACGTCCAAGATGGACACCGTCTGCATCCACCATCTTTGCCAGCTCAACATCATCATTAACAATAAACAGCGCCCCATATTCATGGCACAGCTTATTTATATTACTGGCAATTTTCTCACGCTCATCCAAAGGTGATTTCTTGTCACGATACTGGATAACCACGGCACCGCCGACCAATGCCTGTGTTACCGCGCTTTTTAATGCCTCAGCAGAAACAAAGTCGTCACTGGTTATCGCGTACAAACCCCGCATCAGGATGACCTGGCCGCCCAGAAAAAACGATGCGGCTGCTTCTGACCCCGTCCTGTTCGATAGGCATGATTCAGGCTGTCCCAGGTATATTTCTGCGCCTCACGTATGGCAGTGTGCGGTTCATGCCCATGGGACAGCAATCCCGCAATACTGGACGCCAGCGTACAACCGGAACCGTGGAACTCATGTGGTAAACGGGGCCATGAAAATATATCCAGGCAGCGGTTATTGGCATATAACTTATTCGTGACCTTGTCAGTACCACTATCACCGCCTGTAATCAGAACATAGTCGCAGCCCGATTCAAGCAGAGAAATCCCGCAGGCCTCCAGCGTATCGGCATTTGCTGCATACCTCTTGGCTTCTCGCTCATTCGGCGTAATCACTGTTGCCAACGGGAATAGCAGGCTCTTTACCGCCTCGGCTACAGCATCATCCTGCAGCAGGGTTCCGCCACCGGACCAGACGACCGGATCCAGAACAATCGGGACGCCACCCATATCAACCAGGATACTGTGGATTGCTTCCACTATGGCGACGTCGGGAATCAGGCCAATCTTGACTGCAGCCGGCTTGATATCCGCAAGCAGGGTACGGGTTTGCTGTATAAATAGCGGAGCAGATACTGACTCTACGGCATGGACATTGGCGGTATCCTGCACCGTTAACGCAGTAATCACTGTCACGGCGTGAGAGCCCATGCTGGCTACCGCCTCGATATCAGCCTGAACACCAGCACCCCCGGAAGGGTCATGCCCTGAAAAAACCAGACAGGTTGGTAAATCCATTGTTAGCCTCTAGAAAGCATATAGTTGGACAGTGATTGGTCGTTGTAGAATAGCAGGCAGAAACAAGGCTTAATTCCCGCATGGAGAAATCATGGAATACAGGAAATGGATGTGTGTCATTTGTGGCTTCATCTATAACGAAGCAGAAGGCCGCCCGCAGGATAATATACCACCCGGTACGCTATGGCGTGACGTTCCGTTAACCTGGACGTGCCCTGACTGTGGCACTGGCAAGGACGAATTTGAAATGGTTGAGGTTTAGCCCGTGATTCTACAGGCATACCGGGATTACCATCCATGACTGCTTGTCATACCACCAATAATGGTCTCTGTGTCTGATAGACCGCCGACGTTATAAGCGAACTAGCAGCTGCCCGATGCCTTCATCCAGCTACCATAATGGCATTCATAGGGGACACCAACCGCACACACACTATCGCCATCTGAAAATTCCGCACCATTCCATTGGCATTTAATGCTCTTATCCGCGATAACCGTGACATCCTCTTCCTGGTCACCAATCGGCGAATTCGGCAGGCTCTCGTCACGCGCATCAACCGGGGTTCTATCTGCACTCATTTGTGATCTCCAAACAGTTTTCCGTGGCCCATATATTAAGGCTAACACGCACATTTAGCTACGCTAACATTTGCCCGTGTGTAACAAAAAAATCATGCCATGGAAACTCAGGAAGAAGAACGATGCCTGTCTCTGGGACTACGGCGACCAGCACCCCTTCCCCCATCTTTACGATTTTTTTGCCTGTTATGTTTACCCGGTCCCGAGGATCGACGAGGGCCTCTAACCCGTGGTTTTACCTCGACAAGCAAGTCGGTCGGCACTGGCTCATTAGGTAACTTGTGGCCGACGTATTCTTCAATATCCGGCAAATGATAGGCAAAATCTTCACAGGCAAAACTGATTGCGTCACCATCGGCCCCGGCACGTGCGGTACGACCTATGCGGTGCACATAATCCTCCGCATCAGTTGGCAGGTCATAATTAATCACATGCGTAACATCCGGGATATGCAGTCCACGCGCAGCCACATCGGTGGCCACCAGAACCGGCAAGTCACCGGTAGAAAAACGTTCCAGCAACTTGATACGTTTTGGCTGCGGCACATCACCGGAAATAACGGCACCATCAACCTCGTTGCCACGAAAGTAATCTTCAATCTTCTCCGCCACCCGCTTGGTATTTACAAATACAATGGTACGAGTCAAGTGTTTCTGCTTTAACAACCCGATCAACAGGGGGATCTTTTCCGTCATCGCCGTGTAGTAAACCACCTGACGAATTCTATCGACCGTTTTTTGATCCGGTTCTATCTCCACTTCTTCCGGGCTATTCATATGTTCATAGGCCAGCTCTGCCACACGATGCGACAGGGTGGCGGAAAACAACATGTTCAGCCTCTTGTCAGGTGGCGGCATACGACGCATCAGATAGCGAATATCATCAATAAAGCCCAGATCAAACATCCGGTCTGCTTCATCGAGTACCATGACATCCAGCTCTTTCAGGTCAAAGACCCGTTGCTTGAAGTAGTCGATAATCCGGCCCGGCGTACCCACCAGAATGTCCAGCCCTTCCTCGACCATGGTGCGTTGTGCGACATAACCGGTGCCGCCGTAGACAACACCCAGTTTTAAATTTGAATATTGGCCAATAGCCTGTGCATCTTTTTCAATCTGGATAGCCAACTCACGGGTAGGCGCAATAATAATGGCGCGCGGCTGGTTTTTGCGGCGCTTTGGATCTGCGGGCTTTGTTAGCAGGCGCTGCATGGTCGCCAGTAAAAATGCGGCCGTCTTGCCGGTACCGGTTTGTGCCTGCCCGGCAACATCTTTACCGGCCAGCGCATGCGGCAAGCTCAGCGCCTGGATTGGCGTACAGAATGTAAACCCCGCTGCCTCAACACCTTTGAGTAGCTCGGGTGCAAGTTTCAGGGAATCGAAGCGGGTGTCAGACAGGTGTGTATCACTCATAGGGCGCGCACTATACATTATATGTCCCGAAGAATCGCCTTTGTCGCGTGATTAAGGCTTGCATTCTTGGGATTTTTCGGTTCAAATGCGGATGAATAAGCAATTCACTGGCGCTCGCCAGACAAGAATTTAACAACCCTAATACAATAATCCCTGCAAAATCCCGTTGGATTTAAAATCAATCCGTACTTAACATCAAGACACTTTATCCCTGACAGCTTCGGAGGTTATCCCAGGTGAGCGATAAAATTACATACACAACAGACAGCAGCTTTGAGAGCGATGTACTGCAATCCGATCAACCCGTATTACTGGATTTCTGGGCGGAGTGGTGTGGTCCATGCAAAATGATTGCGCCTGTACTTGATGAGATCGCAGAGGAATACGATGGCAAGGTTAAAGTAGCCAAACTGAACATCGATGAAAACCCGGATACCCCGCCAAAATATGGTGTACGCGGGATACCAACGTTAATGTTAATTAAAAACGGTAATATTGAAGCTACCAAGGTCGGCGCTGTTTCCAAGTCACAGCTAACCGCCTTTATTGATAGCAATATCTGATAACGCGGGATGGGCATACAACACTTAATGCCTGTCCTTTTTTCAACTCAAGATACACCCCGGGTGGTCCGTTCGGACTCCCACCACCATTCAAAAACGTACCAGGCAATTCAAAAATGAATCTAACAGAACTCAAACAAAAACCTGCCCAAGAACTAATGACAATGGCCCGTGAACTGGGCGTTGAAAACTCCGGCAGGAACCGCAAACAGGATGTCATTTTTTCCATCCTGAAAAAACAGGCACACAAAGGCGAAGACATCTACGGTGATGGCATTCTGGAGATTCTGCAGGACGGATTTGGTTTTCTGCGCTCAGAAACCAGCTCCTACCTGGCCGGTCCGGATGACATTTACGTCTCCCCCAGCCAGATACGTCGCTTCTCGCTTCGTACTGGCGATACTATTTCCGGCAAGATACGTCCACCAAAACAGGGGGAACGCTATTTTGCCCTGCTAAAGGTTCAGGAAATTAATTTTGATAAACCGGAAAATTCCAAGAACAAGGTTCCATTTGAAAACCTCACGCCACTGTTTCCGGATGAGCGCTTAACACTGGAACAGGGTAATGGTAGTAGTGAAGATATTACCGGTCGCATCATTGATTTAATATCTCCGGTAGGCAAGGGTCAGCGTGGACTGATTGTTGCACCACCCAAGACAGGCAAAACCATGATGTTGCAGAATATTGCCCAGGCAATTTCAAGGAATCACCCCGAGTGTCACCTCATCGTTTTGCTCATCGACGAGCGCCCGGAGGAAGTCACCGAAATGGAACGCTCGGTTCGAGCCGAGGTGATCTCCTCAACATTTGATGAACCAGCAACCCGCCACGTTCAGGTTGCCGAGATGGTTGTCGAAAAAGCCAAACGACTGGTTGAGCATAAGAAAGATGTCGTTATCCTGCTGGACTCCATGACACGTCTCGCACGTGCCTATAACACCGTTGTGCCATCATCAGGCAAGGTGCTCACTGGTGGTGTAGATGCAAATGCACTACAGAAACCTCGACGCTTTTTTGCAGCCGCACGGAATATTGAAGAAGGCGGTTCCCTGACCATCCTGTCCACTGCCCTGATTGATACGGGTTCCAAAATGGACGAAGTCATTTACGAGGAATTCAAGGGAACCGGTAACAGCGAAATCCATCTGGACCGCCGAATTGCCGAGAAACGCACCTACCCCGCTATTAACCTGAACCGCTCCGGTACTCGACGTGAAGAGAAGCTTACAGCCGCCGATGAACTGCAAAAGATGTGGATCCTGCGCAAGCTGTTACATCCCATGGATGAGATGGCGGCAATGGAATTCATCCTTGATCGGCTCAAGGCAACCAAGACAAATACCGAATTTTTTGACGCTATGAAGCGTTGATAAACTCATCAATGACAGACAGGTAATCGCCCAGGTTTTCAAACCTGTGATTACCGCCTTGCTCGACAATAACCTTGTGATGCTGGTAGCGAGTCTCTGCCAGTCGATAGTCCAGCACCTCATCAGCTGATTGCAACAGTACCAGGTAGTTTTCATCCGATGCAGGCGCTTCACGATAGATGGACTCCAATGCGTCACAATACCCGGGCTTCCATTCGAAGGGTTCACCGCTACACCAGTTGGTATTTGTACCTATATAGTTTCTCAACGTTTCAAACGGGCGTGTCGAAGGGTTAATAAGCACAGCAGGGATACCGTACCGGGAACCCAGGTAATCCGCGTAATAACCACCTAGCGATGAACCAATCAATAGCTTGACCGGCTTTTCGTTGATTATAGCCTCCAGGTAGCTAATCGCCTCTACTGGAGCAACCGGCAAATCCGGTGAAATAACCTGCGCCTCACCAAAGTGCTGCCACAGGAACTGTACCTTATTCCCTGCGCCACAACTGGCAAAGCCGTGAATATAGAGAATCACTGCTTAACAGTTTTAACGGTTAATCGCTCGATAGCCGATATCAGTTCTAAAATAAACATCATTCCAGTTGATCTTGCTAACACCCTTATAGGCAGTCGCCTGGGCATCTGCGACAGTATCACCGAGACCCACCACACACAGTACCCGTCCGCCACTGGTGACTACGTCATCGCCTTTGAATACCGTTCCGGCATGAAAAACCTTGGTACTGTCATCATCCACATTATCCAGACCGCTAATCACATCACCCTTGTTATAGCTGTCGGGATAGCCACCGGCGGCCAGCACAACACCCATTGAGGCACGCGTATCCCAGTCTGCGCTTTTTGATGCCAGCTCGCCATCAATCGCCGCCAGGCACAGCTCTACCAGGTCGGACTGCAGGCGCATCATGATCGGCTGGGTTTCCGGATCACCGAAACGGCAATTGTATTCCAGCACCTTTGGAATACCGTCATCACCAATCATAACCCCGGCATACAGAAAACCACGATAGCGATTACCATCGCTATTCATACCCTTCACGGTCGGGATGATCACTTCATTCATAATGCGATCATGCATCGCGGCATCAACAACCGGGGCGGGAGAATATGCCCCCATACCACCGGTATTCGGCCCCTTGTCCCCATCGTCGCGGGCCTTGTGATCCTGTGAACTTGCCATTGGCAAGACATCCTCTCCGTCGATGATGCAGATGAAACTGGCCTCCTCACCTACCAGGCATTCCTCAACGACGACACGATGGCCCGCATCGCCGAATCGGTTACCAGCCAACATATCCTGAACAGCAGCAATTGCCTCATCTTCGGATTGAGCCACAATCACACCCTTGCCAGCAGCCAGGCCATCGGCCTTGACCACTATCGGCGCGCCCTGCTGTTTAATGTATGCAACAGCTTCGTCTACATCAGTAAAGTTACCGTAGGCAGCCGTTGGAATATTATGTTTGGCCAGAAAGTCTTTTGTGAACGCCTTGGAGCCTTCAAGCTGCGCAGCATTTTTATCCGGCCCAAAAATCTTCAGGCCCGCGTCTTCAAACTCATTCACGATACCTGCCACCAGTGGCGCCTCGGGACCTACAATCGTTAAATCTATTCCTTCCGACTCAGCAAAAACCTTGAGCGCGGGAATATCTTCGGCGCTAATATCGACATTCCTGATGCCCGATTCTGTTGCTGTGCCCGCGTTACCGGGCGCGACAAACACCATATCAACCAATGCAGACTGCGCCGCCTTCCACGCCAACGCGTGCTCACGACCACCACCACCAACAATCAGAATTTTCATGACTATCCTGTTCCTTAAGTTATGGTACTACCAAAAGCAAAAGACCTTATTAATGAGTTTGAAACTGAGTCAGTTGAGTGCAAGACAAGGCAAATATTTTCGAATACAGCGGAATGCACACGAAGTGCATGAGCATGTTGAGAAAATATTTAACGCAGGATTGTGCCAACTGAGTCAGTTTCAGGCCATTAATGGCGGAAGTGTCGCATGCCTGTGAAAACCATCGCCATACCATGTTCATTTGCAGCTGCAATGACCTCATCATCACGCATGGATCCGCCGGGTTGAATGACTGCCGTAATTCCAGCCTCAGCGGCATTGTCTATGCCATCACGGAACGGGAAAAACGCATCTGATGCCATCACTGCGCCCTTCACCTCAAGCCCGGCATGTTCTGCCTTGATACCGGCGATTCGCGCTGAATTTACCCGGCTCATCTGTCCGGCACCAACACCAATCGTCATACTATCCTTACCGTAAACAATCGCATTGGACTTAACGAACTTGGCAACCCGCCAGCTGAATAAAAGATCATGCATTTCTTCTTCCGTCGGCTGTCTTTCGGTTACCACACTTAATTCCTTGTACAAATCAAGATCTGCTCCCTGTACTAACAGGCCACCATTCACGCGTTTGTAGTCAAGCCGGCCGATTGATTCAGACCACTCTCCACAACTGAGAAGACGTACATTCTTCTTTTCTGCTACGGTCTTTTCGGCTGCCGCACTAACCGAAGGAGCAATAATGACTTCAACGAACTGTCGATCAACGATGGCCTTTGCAGTCTCTTCATCCAGCTCCCGATTAAAGGCAATAATGCCACCGAAAGCCGATTCCGGATCCGTCGCATAGGCCCTGTCGTACGCACTCATCAGATCATCCGCAACCGCGACACCGCAGGGATTGGCGTGCTTCACAATCACACAGGCCGGGCCTTCATACTGCTTGATACATTCCAGTGCTGCATCGGTATCGCCGATATTGTTATATGACAGCTCCTTGCCCTGCAATTGCACGGCAGTTGAAATACTTGGCTCAGCCACCTGGTGCTCTACATAAAACGCAGCATTCTGATGCGGGTTCTCGCCATAGCGCATCGCCTGTTGATGCCGGAACTGCACTGTAAATGTCTCGGGGAAATCCCGTGTTTCACCCAGATGATCGCGTGCGGTCAGGTAGTTTGATATGGCGGCATCATACTTTGCGGTGTGTGCATACACCTTGCAGGCCAACTCATAGCGCAGGGCATCCGTCGTCGCACCATCGCCAGACACCAGTTCGTCCAGCACACGCCCGTAATCTGTAGCATCAACCACCACGGTCACATCGTGATAATTCTTTGCTGCAGCCCTGAGCATCGTAGGGCCGCCAATATCGATGTTTTCAATCGCCAATGGCAAGGTACAATCATCGCGCGCGACGGTTTGCTCGAACGGGTAGAGATTAACGACCACCAGGTCAATCGCACTGATGTCGTGCTCTTGCATAACAGCATCATCCTCCCCCCGCCTGCCCAGCAATCCACCATGAATCTTGGGATGCAGGGTCTTCAGGCGCCCATCCATCATCTCGGGAAAGCCGGTATGTTCGGCTACATCTTTAACTACAATTCCCTGCTCCTTGAGCAAGGCAGCGGTACCGCCGGTGGATAATATTTCGATATCGCGCTTGACCAGGGTAGCCGCGAATTCAACGACACCGGTCTTGTCAGATACACTAATTAATGCGCGTTTAATTGGACGTGACATAACAAATCCCAGGCTTGATAAAAACAGGCGCGGATTATACCCAATTGCCGAAAGACTGTCGGATTTATGGGCCAGGAATCCTCATAATTTAACCTGGATTGCCGATACGGCAGGAGCAATTATCAACCCGGTCATCCGACGTACAGGTCGCTCCATGACATCCTGTCATCGCTGCATTCGTGCGTCCATGCACATCAGGGCCCGGGAAAGGCCATGGACATCGTCGCTCCTGCGCATCCATGCGCCCGCGACATACGACGTGCATGGTCGCACGAGTGCCGTGGAGAACAGGAAGTTCGAGAACGGCCGGCCGCCAGGGGTGGCGGAAGTGCCGATATTGCATGGAGCATTTATCGGCCAGGTCATCCTGACCATCATCGCTCCTGTGCATCCATGCACCCGCGACATACGACCGCCACGGATGGCGGAAGTGTCGATGTTGCAGGAGCATTCATCGACCCGGTCATCCTGACCATCGCGGCTCTTGCGCGTCCATGCGCCCGCCGCATACCGGTCATCCTGACCATCGTCGCTTCGGCGTCCTGCCTCTCGCGACATACTGTCCATCCATGGACATAAAAAAGGCGCCAATGGGCGCCTTTTACGGAAAACCGAATATCCGTTCAGTCGAGATCGTAAATCTTCAGCTTTTTCCTTAGCGTACTGCGGGATATCCCCAGTATCTGCGAGGCGCGACTCTGATTACCCTTGACGTGATCCATTACCGTTTCGAACATGGGACGTTCCACTTCGGCGATAACCATCTGGTAAATAGAACCAGGATTGTGGCCATTCAGATTACGAAAATACAACTGCAACGCAGTCTTCACCGTACTACCAAGTGGCTCCCTTCTACGTTCCTGAGCCGTACCCAATGCCTGCGACAATTCACTTTGTTCTATATTCATGCAGCTAACCCCGTTTGTCTTACGTTGTACTGGTCGACATATTGCGCCAGCCATTCCATCTGTTCAGATGCTCCCCTTGATGCGTTAAATAATGCCCTGAGCTTTTCCCCTTCGGGCAAACGCTTGCAATACCAGCCCAGATGCTTTCGGGCAATTCTTACGCCAGTATCCTCTCCATACAACTCGTATATATCTTGCATATGCCTTCGCATCACGTCTGTGACCTGTATCACAGTGGGTACATTCAGCTGTTTTCCATGTCGCAGATAGTGATCAATATCACGAATCAACCACGGGTTACCCTGTGCCCCACGACCGACCATGACACCATCCGCCTGCGTATAATCCAGTATTGCCCTGGCCTTGGCCGGACTGTCGATATCACCGTTTGCAATAACCGGCATGGCCACGGCCTGCTTTACCGCTGCAATGGTGTCGTATTCTGCCTCACCTCGAAAAGCGCAGGCGCGGGTACGACCATGTACAGCCAGTGACTGAATGCCTTCAGATTCGGCTATCCGCGCAATGTTAACCGCATTACGCTCCTCTACCGACCAGCCTGTGCGGATCTTGAGCGTCACCGGGACATCAACTGCATCGACTACCGACCGTAAGATATCAGCGACTTTGTTCTCATCTCGCAGCAGGGCGGAGCCGGCCGCTTTGCGGCAAACTTTTTTTGCCGGACAACCCATATTGATATCAATAATCTGAGCGCCACGGGCAACGTTATAACTGGCCCCTGCAGCCATTTGCTCGGGTTCAGTGCCCACAATCTGCACCGACCGGATACCGGATTCAGCGGTATATTGCTGCCGCCACTGTGACTTACGTGTCCCTTTAAGTGCCGGATTAGCCGATATCATTTCGGAGACACTCAGTGCTGCGCCATACTCTATCGCCAACTTGCGAAATGGCCCGTCAGTAATGCCCGCCATCGGCGCCATCATTACTTGACCATCGAGTTTATAGGGACCTATTTGCACAGTTGAATGACCTCATATTCAGTTAAGCGAATATTAGCGACTGTACAATTATTGTGCATCTACTTGGGACGGCAATTCCCAAACTACGGCCAGTTTTTACAAAAACTCAAATCGGTAAGATATGCTTTCCTGCCCGGGATCCTGCACCTCCATTACCATGGTTGTGGGTACCTCGCGGGTCATCAGTTCCGATGAGCGGTAGTCCTCTTTCTGATACTCATCGGGCTTGAATTGCCGCTGGGCGATAACATTGCCACCGAGATCAGACAGCATCAACATGACATTCGGATAGGGCTGATCAAATTCAGCCCGATTGATAAATGTCGCCGTAATCAGCAAGGCATTCTTGTAGGTCGGGTGAGAGCGGACATCGCGGCTCAACAGCTCAATGCTATCAAGGTCCACTTTCTGTTGAAGTTGGCAATCCAGTTTTTCGCAGAGTCGTTCAATATGCGGTTTATATTCAGCCTGCAGGACAAGTTTTTCACGATTGAACCAGGCCACCTGACCTAGTGCGGCTATCGTCACGGCGAGTATTAACACCACCCAGGTAAGAGTACTCCACCATGCGACCTTGGGACGGGGATGAACATATGCCTGTGTCAACGCGCTGGATAAATCGTCTGCCGCCAGACTACGGCTTTTGCTGGCCAGCACATCCGCACGTGAAAAGGGTTGTTGTTTCGCCGACGGATCCTGATTTTTCAATGCATTAAAAAAATGCTGGCATACGCAGCACTGTACCATCCCCGAAGCTACCGAGGTTTCTGCCTCGGATACCCGGAATATCGTTTCACATGATGGACAGCGTGTTTGCATATTAGAGGCTCATTAATGCCTGACTCCCGACAACCGTACCCACTCTTCCTCTTGCTCGCAAGCCCCCATATCAAAGTCTTTGACATAAGCCGCCTCCAGCGCCTGGCGCTGCTCGGCCAATAGCCCGGAAAGCACAATATTACCCTTTGGCTTGAGTAGCTGAGCAAATTGTTCCCGCAATAACAACAAAGGTTCCAGCAGAATATTGGCTATCAGGATATCCACCGAGCCCGGTGATATGGCCTGCGGGTCACATACCGTAATAATGTCTGCAACCTTGTTAACCCTGGCATTCTCCTCAGTTGCCTGCAAGGCCTGCGGGTCATTGTCTACGGCAAATACCCTCGAGGCCCCAAGTTTGGCGGCGGCTATCGCCAAAATACCCGAGCCACAACCGAAATCCACTACTGTTTTTCCTTCGATGGCATTGCCATCAAGCCATTGCATACATAACGCAGTGGTCGGGTGACTGCCGGTACCGAATGCCAGACCGGGATCAAGATCAATAATCACGGCATCTTCCTGCTCAGGTCGTTCGTAGCCACTTGGACAAATCCATAAGCGACGTCCAAATTGCATTGGCTTGAAATATTCCATCCAGGTACGCCGCCATTCACGATCTTGCAGCAATTCAGCCTGGTACGGGGGTAATGTTTGCAGCTGTAATTGCGCCTTCAATTGCCCGGCAATCAGTGACACATCCGCATCGGCTTCAAACATGGCCGTCAATAACACCTGATCCCAAAGCGGCGTGGTTTCCGGAGCAGGCTCCATGAGTGGCTGATCTGCAGCATCACGCAGGGTGACAGACATTGCACCAAGAGACATCAAGGCCTCTTCAAAAGTAGCTGTCTGTTCCGCCTGTAATGCAAAGGTAATTTCCTGCCAGGGCATGGAGTATTCTCAATTACCCATTGTCCACATATCAGGACATACCAAGCTTCTTTTCCAGATAGTGAATATCAGCGCCACCCTGCTGAAACGCAGCGTCGTTAATAATTCTCTGCTGCAACGGCACATTGCATTTAATACCATCGATCAGCATCTCACTCAGGGCAATATCTATGCGCGCCAATGCGTTCTCACGTGTGTCACCGTGTGCAATCAGCTTACCGATCAACGAATCGTAGTGTGGTGGCACCGTATAGCCACTGTATAGATGCGAATCCATTCTTACGCCGGGGCCACCAGGCGCATGGTAATTACTGACCAGGCCGGGCGAGGGCATCATGGTGTCCGGATCTTCGGCGTTTATACGACACTCTATTGCGTGCCCGTTAACATGTATATCAGACTGTTCGTAGGCAAGCTTCTCGCCGGCAGCAATGCGCAGCTGCTCCCGTATAATATCAACGCCTGTGATCATCTCGGTGACAGGATGCTCAACCTGCACCCGGGTATTCATTTCGATAAAGTAAAACTCGCCGTTTTCATATAAAAACTCAAACGTACCCGCACCACGGTAACCGATCGCCTGACATGCCTTTGCGCAACGGCTACCGATTTCATTACGTATTTCCTCGGTAATACCTGGTGCCGGCGCTTCCTCAACGACTTTCTGGTGACGGCGCTGCATGGAACAATCACGTTCTGCCAGATGGATGGCGTTGCCATGCTCATCAGCCAGCACCTGAAACTCCACATGGCGTGGTGCCTCCAGGTACTTCTCCATATAAACCATGTCGTTACCAAATGCTGCCCCCGCCTCAGCCTTGGTTAATGAGATGGCATTCAGCAGGTTGGACTCGGTATGCACAACACGCATACCCCGGCCACCGCCACCGCCAGAGGCTTTAATGATAATCGGGTAACCGATTTCCTTTGCGAGTCGCAGGCTTTCCTTTTCATCCTTACCAATCGGCCCATCAGAACCCGGCACGGTAGGAACACCCGCTTCTTTCATCGCTTTGATAGCCGCCACCTTGTCGCCCATTATGCGGATGGTCTCGGCCTTCGGACCAATAAAAATAAATCCACTGGACTCAACCTGCTCGGCAAAATCGGCATTCTCTGACAGAAAACCGTATCCAGGGTGTATTGCTACCGCGTCCGTTACCTCGGCGGCACTGATTAATGCCGGCATATTCAGATAACTTTCTGCTGAAGGGGGGCCACCGATACAAACGCTTTCGTCCGCCAGACGAACATGTTTCAGATTCCTGTCAGCTGTTGAGTGCACAGCAACGGTCTTAATTCCCATCGTGCGGCAGGCACGAAGAATACGCAGCGCAATCTCTCCGCGATTGGCAATCAGTACTTTATCCAACATAGCGGTTATTCAATCACAAACAGTGGCTGACCAAACTCCACCGGCTGGGCATTTTCAGCCAGGATCGCCTTGATCGTACCTGCCTTGTCCGCCTCTATCTGGTTGAGCATCTTCATCGCCTCAACGATACATAGCGTGTCCCCAACAGCTACCGAACTACCCACCTCAACAAAGGGCCTGGCACCAGGAGAGGAAGATGAGTAGTACGTACCTACCATGGGTGACTCAACAACATGCCCGGATGGCGCAGCTGGTTCTGCTTCGCTCTCGACTTCAGCTGGTGCAGCCGCCGGCACCGCTGGCGCAGGAGCTGCAGCCATCGCTGGCATAGGCATTTGCATTGGCATAACGGGTGCAGCAGATGACTGAGTACTGATACGAACGGATTCCTCCCCCTCGTGTATCTCAATCTCGGCAACATTGGATTCTTCAAGCAGCTCAATCAGCTTTTTGACTTTACGTATATCCATAGTTCAACAGTCCTTATTAGTTCGTATGGCCCTGCAGGTAATGATCTGCCGCCTGCAATGCCAGGTCATAACCCTGTGCACCCAGACCACTAATCACACCAACGGCGATATCGGAAAAATACGAGTCTTCCCGAAATGCCTCGCGGGCATGTACATTTGATAGATGAATTTCGATGAATGGGATGGCAACACCCAGCAATGCATCGCGCAAGGCGACACTGGTATGCGTAAAAGCAGCAGGGTTTACCAGGATAAATTTTACTTCCGAGCGGGACGCGTCATGTACACGATCCACCAGCTCATGCTCTGCATTGGATTGCAGGTGTTCCAGTTGGTGACCAAGGGCGCTTGCCTGGGACGTTAACACCTGAATAACCTCATTCAGGGACTGATTACCGTAATGTTCAGGCTCGCGAGTCCCCAATAGGTTCAGATTAGGGCCATTTAACACTAATATCTTGGCCATTGACGCAATTTTCCCAACATTTACCCGACAGATGGGCAAATTTTGGACCATGAACCCATAGATGTCCAGAAATAGTTGAAATAGCCCCAGATAAACGAAATTAAACGCAGATAGCTACAGTTTATGCGCCTTTATTCCCCCATTGTTCATACGCCGGCTGCCATTGGGGGTAAGGTATAGGTGCGCATGGTCTGGGAGAATTGCTGCAGGCTGTCTATACCCGTCTGCTCAGCCTCATGGCACCACTGCTGCAACCTGAGCAGTAACTTTTCATTGCTCAGTGTAGAACGACCCCAGATATCTCTCAGCTCTTCCCGAAAGGTATAGACCACCTTCATGGAATCGCTCTCATCCAGCAGCTTCTGGATCTTCTTTTTGTTCGCTTCATCGAGTAACTGGAAATCGCGGTTAAGGTATTTTTTTAAACGCCGGAATGCCTGCACCGCACCCCGATTCGCCTTTTGCATCTCATCTTCAAATACCGGCAACATAACATCATGCGCAAAGTTTGACATCACCTGCATACGATTGGATACCACCGCCCTCAGGGTATCCATATCAACGGCGTCCTTATTCATATCGGTTAACAGCACGGGAACTACCCTCTTGATGTTCGCCAGCTTCAAAACAGCGAGCACCTTTATATATAACCAGCCAATATCAAGCTCCCAGGACCTGACCGATAACTTGGCCGAACTGGCAAAGGCATGGTGATTGTTATGCAGTTCCTCACCACCAATGAAAACGCCCCACGGCAGGATATTGGTAGAAGCGTCCGGTGTTTCAAAATTTCGATAGCCACTCCAGTGTCCGAAACCATTAATAGTGCCTGCTGCAAACAATGGCATCCATATCATCTGCACTGACCAGACCGTTATACCAATCACCCCGAACAACAGCACATCAATCATAAACATCAACGCAATACCGCCCAGACGATAGTTGCTATACACCTTACGCTCCAGCCAGTCTTTCGGTGTTCCATGACTGTACCTGGCAACCAATTCACGATCCCTGGCCGCCTTGCGGTATAGCTCGGTACCTTCCAGCAATACCTTGCGTATACCCTGCTGTTTTGGGCTATGCGGATCATCCACAGTTTCTACTGCCGCATGATGCTTGCGGTGCACAGCGACCCACTCCGGTGTCAGCATGGCCGTGGTTAACCAGATCCAGAAACGGAAAAAGTGACTGACAACGGGATGCAGGTCCAGTGCACGGTGTGCCTGATGGCGATGCAGGTAAATGGTCACGCCCGCAATCGATATTTGAGTCATCAATATCGTCGCAACAATATATCCCCACCAGGGCAGATCCAGTAAACCGTACATAAACTTCTCTCCAGAAATTGCTGTGACTTTATCGTAAGCGTGCCTGTCGATCCAGAAATTCACCTGGACAAACCACATCAGGGGAAACAAATAACACGATCAGATATTTAAATTATTCCAATTACGTCGTGCCCGACACCTTAATTAATCCTTCATTTTTCTTCTG
>JAPHTU010000291.1 GCA_026196145.1 Gammaproteobacteria bacterium | reverse complement strand
GGCATATAAATACTTTCTTTTATCCAGAGCGCTATCTGGCGGGAAAGAGCCCCCTGACCAGGACATAGCTCACATAGCGCGACTCACTGCCAATGACACAAAATTCCTTACCTGGCTAAAAGAAAAATTTCCCGATAAATAGCATAGAAAGCGCCTGCATAACTTAGCTTTTGGTGTAAGGCAGTAAAGTCAGCTCTACACGACGATTACTCTGGCGACCGTTGGTTGTAGCATTACTGGCAATCGGGTACATTTCACCAAAGCCGACTTTGTCAATACGTACCGGCTGCACACCAAAGCGTACCAGGTGATCGGATACCGCGTGGGCACGCGACTCGGATAACATCTGGTTGTAACGCTCACTGCCACGACTATCGGTGTGGCCTGCCACTTCAATCATGGTGGACTCATATTCCTTGAGCACCTCCGAGACCGAGTCCAGCACCGAGACAAAATTCTGTTTTACATGCGACTCATTGGTATCAAAAGTGATATCACCAGGCATATTGAGAATAATATTGTCGCCATTACGGGTAATGCTGACACCTGTATTGCGCAGTTTCTGCCTGAGCTTGGCCTCCTGCACATCCATATAGTAGCCAACGCTGCCTCCGGCAATCGCGCCAATGCCTGCGCCGACCAGGGCCCGCTTCATACGGTCCTTTTTTTCATCCGAGCTTACGATACCCAGCAAGGCCCCGGCTGCCGCGCCGATTGCAGCTCCCTGTGTTGCCTTGGAGGTCTGTTTCTCGTCGGTATAGGGATTCATGGTCTGGCATCCCGACAGGCCTATACCCAGTGCCAGTAAGGTAGCGGATAGACTCAGGGCAGATTTTTTCATCACGGTTCTCTTTTGTGTGGATTGAAGAATGTTCAGAAAAATATCATCAACCCGCCACATAAACTGTTAAGTACAGCGCATTTTTAAAAAGCCGCAATTTTCTATACAAAGTAACGCACCGCAATCGTCAAAAAGCCAATGATGGTATTGATCCCCACCAACATGCGGATTTGCGCCAGCTTTTTACCGCCTGTCGGCCAGTCTTCTGCAGCCACCGCCTGCTTGAGTCTTTTATAGGGTGCAAAAAATACGTGGGAAAATATAAACATCATAATAATGCCCGTTGCCATCATGATATTGATATGCATGGGCAACCCTTTAAAGCCGCCATAAATACCGATAACCCAGAAGCCGGTAACGAGTATAACGATGATAGAAACCCATACCGCGGGGAAGAATCTCCCGAATACACCCACCCATAGCTTCAGGCGTGCTGGCGGCTCCAACTGGCTGGCCGCAACCGGACGTAACATCATATGGGCAAACAGCATCCCGCCAACCCAGATCACAACCGCCATTACATGCAACATGACTGCAATATTTACCATCAAGACTTCCCCATTGAATAACCTGAAAATTGTGCGTGCAGTTTACCCACTCAATACGTTAAATGCATTAGCCTAGCAGGCTGTTGATGGGCCTCAGGTGAGTGCGAGACAAGGCAAAAGCACCCGAAGAAGCGGACGACTGCATGGACGCAGGAGTTAGGGCGACGCAGGAAGCCAAAGCCGAGTTTATATGGAATAAATGAGCATTCTGAGGGGCTTTTAACGCCCTATCGTGCCAGCTGAGGTCCTTCATCAGTCTGCGAGATATTGCCTGATCATCGGCTCCAATGCATCTGTCTCACCAAATGACACATCACGTAGTATGCCATCCCGGTCAATCAGGATTGATGATGGTGTACCTTTGAGGTCATATAACTCAAAGGTCTCCGCCTTCATGGTTTTGCGTTTCAGATACTGCTCAACCATCTTGAGAATATAGTCCTGCTCTTCCGGACGTCTTTGCTTGATATCAGGATATTGCCGCTTGGCGTGGTCCAGTATTTTCCCTTCATCCACGGGCTCGTCATCGGGAACCACGGCATCCATACCGACGGCAAAGGGAATATGCCAACGAAACTTGCCGTCTACCAGCTCACAATCCCGCTCCAGTGCCTTTTTGACTTCTCCAAATACCGTACCTCTGTCGACCAGCGCCTCAAGATTTTCCAGCGTGTTCTTGTCGTAATCCTCGAATGCAGTCGCCAGTGCCAGCACTACCAGGCCCTGCTCGTGAAATATATCGTGCAGACGGATTACCTCGGGCAGCCCAAAGAGAAAGCAACCGGGACAGTTGACCTGAATCACTTCGACCAAAACCACCCTTCCCTTCAGCTCCGCGAGGGTAACCGGGTCACCCTGCACCCAGTGTGCAACCTGTATCTCTGGCGCAGGCTCGTTAATCATAACGGTCATTTATTTTTATCTCCTTTCATCAGGCTATCCATCGACTGTAACACCACGGGCGTTCCTTTCAGATCATCCTTTGCCTGACTTTCCACTTCAAACAGGCGATAACCATTGATCATAGCCGACATATCGGTGCTTTTCGCATAATAGTCATGTGCAAACAAGCTTATCAGATGCAATATAGTAAACCAGAAAACCATACCGGCCCAAAAGTCATGCACCGAGGGCAGGTAAAAGCCCAGCACTACAGCATCGTCGGCCATCAATACGCCACTGCCAAGCAACAACAGCAACGCCACATACCAGAACACATAAATCATTTTCCACAGGGGGTTATGGGCATACCAGTGCGGCATTGGCTGCCTGCCGAGGCTGAGATAAAAAACCAGCGTCTGCCTGATCGCCCTGAGTTCAGATGCCTCGGGGAACAATGCGCCAAGACGTTCGTGGTCCTTGCCCCTGAGGAATATCGCGATGCGCAGCACCAGCCCGAAAACAAGCACACTGACGGCAAGGTAATGATACTCAAGCGCTATCTCAGCCTGCATGGGACTATTGCCAATCAGCCAGCCGCTAAGCAGCAGCACCAGGGTGGACAGGGCGACTGACCAGTGACTGACCCTTAGCCAGCCACTCCAGATCAATACACGTCTGATTTCTGTCATTGTAGTAAAACCTGTATCCTGTCTTTTATGTTTTGATTATAGGCCGTATCCATCCTTAGCACTCGCAACCATGTTAAGAATCAACAACCAGATCGCCATTCCTGAACAGGAAATCGAGCTCAGCGCCATCCGCGCCCAGGGTGCCGGTGGACAGAACGTCAACAAGGTCTCTTCTGCCATTCACCTGCGTTTTGATATCAATGCATCTTCGTTAAGTGAACAGGTAAAAACACGGCTTCTGGCAACACATGACCGGCGCATCAGCAAAGACGGCATCCTGATTATCAAGGCACAACGATATCGCGATCAGGAAAAGAATCGTACGGACGCACTGGAGAGGCTGGCCCAGCTCATACGTAAGGCACTGGTCAAACACAAAAAGCGAATACCGACAAAACCGACCAAAGGCTCACGTCAGCGACGCATGGACTCCAAGACACGGCAGGGCAAAACCAAACAGCTACGCAAAAAACCGGATATGGGTTAAGTGGTCACTCACACTGCCTGATATCAAGGACATGCTTGTTAAATGGGCGCATCAAAAATTCAATCAAGTCGTCTGGCGTGTCCCCATGACTCATTTAGTAATCAAATATTTTAATGAGGTCGGTTTGAAGAGTTACCTATAAAGAGGATTGTTACTTCCGCCTTGCTTAGTATGAACCGGTAACCTATACCTGAAGAACAGGCAGGTAAAGGAGAGCAACATGAATACCCGGTTTACAATGGATCCCATTAGCTGGAATGAGGTCAAGGATCTGGATTCGGCACTTTGTGTCTATGAAGGAGACGGTGACAATGGTATCGAAATCTATTTTGAAAATGAAGAAGATCGAGATATATATCTTTCCCTGGGAAAAGACCACAGAATTACGCTACAGGGAAATGATTCCGAAGATTATGTAGCAGAAGGTTAACTGGCTACATAGTAGCGCTCATTTAAACCATTCCCGTAGCTTTTGCCTCCGGGAATGGTTGAATAGCCATGACGGTATCGACATGAAGCTTGAGCTCAACGATAAAATTATAGAGACCGATGAGCAGGGGTTTTTATGTGATCTGGATAAGTGGAGTGAAGCATTTGCCAGTGAAATAGCCAGGCAGGACAATATCGAGCTGTTTGTAGATCACTGGGAATTGATCTGGTACTTCCGTGACTATTTTGAACAGCAGCAAAAGAATCCGACCATGCACACCATTGTGCGATCATTAGGCCGAATGAAGGGCGAACACTTCCATAACCAGAAAGCTTACGAGAAACACATCTATAAGCTATTTCCCACCGACCCGATCCACGAGCTGTGTAAACTGGCGGGCCTGCCCATGCCACCCCCGGATACCTGAGCAACCAGGGGGCCGTTCTATTTATTGAACACTGCCAAACGACTTATCTGATGAACCTGCCGGGGGTTCCAATCCAGCAAGTATGCAGCCCTGCGCAACAGGGCCACCGGGGAACATTTCATATAAATATTTTATGCCGCCCTGACTGTGAAATAGTTCATCAAGCGCATCGTGTAACTCGCGCACCCTGGGCGGAGTATCATGATCCTCATGACGCGCATAATATTCCTGTAGCGCACGCAGAGCTTGCCAGTGATCTTCAGTAAGGGAAACACCCTGCTCCAAAGCTGATTCCTCTACGTCATTCAAGCTCCAGCCTTCAGGGGCATAGGGAAATCCCATGTTATCTTCCGCTGAACCAGGGTTCAGCGTATCTCTCATTAATGCAGACATTTTGTACTCTCCTTTGGTATGGCCCGATATACTTGTGCCACTATTAAAGCTATAGGGGATACATCTCACATAGTCAAGGAAGGGCGAGATGAGTACCGGGGTACCCGGTTGCGAAGGAAGATTTACCCCATCAATCCAGGTAATGAGATGATTGCTGACACAGGCCGATAATGCTAACCGCCAGCATGCGTCAATGGCGACTGGTCATATCGATAACGTTAAATGTCGGCTGCGGATTACCCTTTCCGGTAGTTTCCAACGTTGCGGCCCCTGCAATAAATACGGAGATCGTTATCTTTTATTCGCCAGGTCCAGACGTGCCTTGATACGTCTGGCATAGTTTTTAAAACCCTGTCTCATGCTTTCCCATGGCTCTGTACTGGCAGGGTTCTCATACAGGTGCTTATCTACCGAAACGGCCAGTCTCTGTCCTTTTTCACCGTCAAAATATTCAGTTTCAATAGCTGCATCTGACATTTGAAATGCTTCTGATATCTTGTCCTGTGCCGCACTGATACCCAGCCCGCCGTACGTCGTATCCTTGCGGGTGTGATCTGTTTTCTTCAGCTTTAAATCCACCAGTGTGGCGTGCACGGCGAGTGTCTGCGGATTCACATAATTAACCACCTGGTACTCCGGCTCAAGCTGTCCGATCAGCGTTTGATGAAACATGTTGGAAACCAGCTTGAAGCCTGCCGGGTCTACACCCCGATACTCGGACTGCGGGTGCAGTCTGAATTTAAGCGGTTTGAATGCCACGCGGGTATACTTCGTCACATTCGTGCCTGGCCTTGTATTGCAGTATGAGTCCTTTTTGTTGAAGCACTCTTCGAACTGGATACTGCTCTGGATACGGTCACCGGGTTTTATGTGACCACTTGCCAGGGCTGGTGCAGGAAGAAATACCAGGCTTGCCATTGTTGCAAATATTCCGCCAGCCACTGTCAGCTTTACTGACATGCCCATGCGGCTACCTCGCATACTCATCTTCCAGGCTTTCCTTGAAGCTCTTGCTATGAAGCGCAAGTACCGATTTTATCTCATCCCATGTCTGTGACCTGCCGTTCAGCTTTTTCGCCAGGCTCTGGTCAACAAATGCGCCGACCCGCTCGCCTGTCTGGCTATCCAACAGCTCGGTTTCAATTAATGCGTCGGACAGAGCTGCATGGTAGGCCACGTGCCGCTGTGCTGCGGCAGGTGCGAGTCCTATGGACGTATAACCGATAAAATCACGCTGCTCTTTACGAAGTTTGACGCCGGTAATCGCTATGCGAAGCGCTAGCGCCTTTCCCCTGGCCTTCTTCTCTACAACGGAAAAATCCGGTGCCAGGGAGGTCACGATTGACTTGTGGAGCTGGTCCGTCACCGCCTTGAAGCCATCCACCTGTATGGCCTTGTAGGATGAATCCGGGTGCATCCAGATTTCAATCGGCGCAATCTCGATTTGCCTGTAGCCGCCTTTGCCCGCATCCTTTTTGATATAACGATAGCCGTAGCGGTTCTCCGGGTCGGCTTCAAAGGCAATATCTCCGTCAAGAAAGGCAGTATGTGAAGGCGCACCGGCCAGTAGCAGACCTGGAGCGAGTCCCAGTAAAACAAGAAAACCAAACAACAACTTCATGAGAAAACCCCGTAACCCCTGGAAATCCAATAACCGGGCGGCATTATACCCCTAGTTCTATCCTGTCGCGTATTTTGTAGTTCACGGGGTAATTTGCCAGCGATGGCGGCAGTGCTTTATATTCCGGGGTACACCACACCAATATTCACGGAGGCTGCCACATGGGCCGCTACCGCCCACCTGCACCCAAATCCTCGCCCTATATTACAAAGAATGGATACGAGGGCCTGCAGGGGGAGCTCAAAGGCCTGTGGAAAAAACGTGCCGAGGTCACCAGGGCAGTCACCGCAGCAGCGGCGGAAGGAGACCGCTCTGAAAATGCGGAATATATTTACCGTAAAAAACAGCTACGTGAAATTGATCGCCGTATCGGTTACCTCCAAAGGCGTCTGCCGGTATTAAAAGTCGTCGATCAACTACCCACCAATCCTGAGCAGATTTTTTTCGGCGCAAGCGTCACCATGGATGACGGAGAAAATGAAGTTACCTACCGGATAGTCGGTGCCGATGAATTCGACCCCGGGAAAAACTGGATCAGCATGGACTCACCCATGGCGAAGGCACTGATGGGCAAAACACTGGATGACGAGATAGATGTGCAGACACCCGGCGGCAAAAAAAGTTACGTGGTGCTTGGTGTCGCTTACCAGGAAAATACCTGATCTAACGTATTTCAGCAGTTACGGACAACACAGCTTACCTGTTCCATCCCAGATCGTTGCCCAAGTGATCTTTTAGTAACTCGGTGAACACACGTACCTTATGAGGAATGTTGGTACGGCTAGGATAGACCACCTGAATATCAAATTTAGGTGCTTTATATTTATTGAGCAATACAACCAGCTCGCCTGACTGTATGGCATCCCATACATCCCACATTGGCCTTTGAGTAATCCCCAAACCGGATACCACGGCATTATTCAAGGTTTCGCAATTATTGGTTTCAAAGTTACCGGCTACCTTGACGCTATACTCTTTCCCTTTTTCATCTTTGAACACCCACTGGTTCATAGGGGTTGGGTTAGAAAATATCAGGACATTATGCTGTGTAAGCTCCTTCGGGGATTTGGGCTCACCAAAACGTTTTATATATTCAGGTGAAGCAACAATAACTCTCTGGTCAGTTCCCAGCTTTCTGACAACCAGGTTTGAGTCCTGTAAATCTCCAATTCGTACAGCAAGATCGTAGCCGCCGCCAATGATGTCAACGAATTGATCTGAAAAATCCAGTGACAGATCCACTTCACTGTATTTCTCCAAAAATTCAGGAATCAATGGCGCAATATAGAGGCGGCCGAAATAGGCAGGCACACTAACCTTTAATGTCCCCCTGGGAATCTGATCCTTGGAAAGAATATCTGCTTCCGCTACTTCAACGGCTCCAAGGATAGACTTGCAATGTTTAAAATAGTTATACCCTTCCTCAGTCACATTCAGGGTTCTGGTTGAACGCATGACAAGCGTGGTACCGAGTTGCGACTCCAGGCGTTGCAAACGTTTACTGACCACGGCAGCAGAAAGCCCCAGATCCTTACCAGCTGCGGACAGGCTGCCTAATTTTATTATCCTGGTATAGATGAGAAGGTCCGAGAGATTATCGACTAGCATTATTTTCAACCAAATGGATAAAGAGTTTCTCTTTTCAGGTGGATTATAAAATATGTGAACATAATTTACACTCGCTCGCCGTCGAGCTGTGTCCGCTTCTACCTTGATAGTTAACTCATTGTTAAATGGGGAATATTCGCTGATACCGCAGGCGATAGCACACTAAATTCTCACCTTTGAAAGAGTAAATCCGCATGAGCTACAGAAATGGACTGTTTATTGGCTTACTGGTCGGCCTGTTGATGACAGGCCAGGCCCAGGCAACCAATGGTTATTTTGCCCATGGTGTCGGCATAAAGGCAAAAGGCATGGGGGGCGTCACGATTGCCGTGCCCCAGGATACTCTGGATGGCGGTTCAAACCCTGCAACGATGGCCATGATTGGTGATCGCTTCGATGCCGGGGTGGATTTATTTCGTCCCATACGTGAGGCAGAAATTCATGGTAGTGCCGGCGGTTTTACCGATGGTCGCTTTGATGCCAATGAATCGAAATATTTTCCTGTTCCTGAATTTGGCTATAACAAGGTTATCGACGATACATTAACGATGGGTGTATCGATATTTGGTCATGGCGGGATGAATGTTGATTACAAGACCAATATCCCTTTATTCGGTACCACAACAGTTGGTACGGATTTGTCTCAGTTATTTGTTGTTCCAAATGCATCCTACAAGATTGCCCAGGGCCACTATCTAGGCGTTGGACTGAACCTGGTTGGCCAACGCGCCGAGATAAAAGGAGCCCAGAATTTTGCGGTAGCACCGCCCAGCGCATCTCCCGGAAATGTGACGAATCGTGACTATGCTTACTCTTATGGTGCCGGTTTACGTGTTGGCTGGTTTGGGCAACTCAGCGATAGGTTCAGCGTTGGTGCTACTTACCAGACCCGCACCTGGATGACGGAGTTTGACGACTACAAGGGGTTATTGGCAGAACAGGGCGATTTCGATATTCCGGAAAATTTCGGCGCAGGAATCTCCTATAAAGCGACTCCCCGCCTTACCGTCGCTGCAGATGTCGTCCGTATTCGCTACAGTGATGTCAAATCACTGGGGAACTCGATCGCAAACTTGCCGACAGGCGGCCTGGGTTCCGATAGTGGTGCCGGCTTTGGCTGGGATGATCAGACGGTCTGGAAGCTTGGTACGGAATACGAGGCGACAGATGAATGGACGCTTCGCGCGGGCTGGAACTACGGTAAATCACCCATCTCTTCTTTTGAAACCGCATTCAATATTTTTGCGCCTGCCACGGTAGAGCATCATGTAACCCTGGGTGCCACCTGGAAGCTG